>CAZXUP010000104.1:0-1396 GCA_964643815.1 uncultured Vampirovibrionales bacterium | reverse complement strand
TGCCTGGAGAACCACTTCATTGCGGCAGTTTTCAGGCAACCTGATTATCGTGCCCAACAGCAAGATGGCTTCGAATATCATTATCAACCACACCATGCCGCACCCGGATTTGACGGTAACGCTGTCGCTGGCGCTTGCACCGGACAACGATTTACAAAAAATCGAAACCATCGCCATGGCCGTCGGTGAAGCCGTGGGCACGCGTCTGCTGCAAGAGAAAAATCCCCGCAAAAAACCCGAAGCGGTGACACCGGTTGTACGCTACCGGGCGCCGGGAGAGTCCTGGATCAACCTGAATCTCTCGCTGCCATTCAAAACGGTGCTGGATGCCGGATGGGTTCGCCATGAACTGCTGAAGGCTTTACTAATACGCTTCAACGAAGAAAATATCAACCTCGCCTTCCCCCAACACATCGTCCATATCAGGGAGGGGAGCCTGGGGGGAGGGAACGAGCCCCCAGAGTCGGTGGCAGCGGCCAAATGATTTCCAAAGGAGAAGCCTTCATCATCACCCCATCGCTACAACCAGCCACCGATTTGCGTTTACACCCGGGAACACCCTACCCGCTGGGTGCGACCTGGGACGGACTTGGCGTCAACTTCGCCTTGTTTTCGGAACACGCGCAAGCGGTAGAGCTGTGCCTGTTTGATTCGGTGGACGCGACAACAGAATCCCAGCGCATTTTACTGCCCGAGTATTCGGATCATGTCTGGCATGGCTATTTTCCCGATCTGCGTCCCGGGCAGCTTTACGGATATCGCGTGCATGGCCCCTGGGACCCGCTGAACGGGCACCGCTTCAATCCCAACAAACTGTTGATCGATCCGTACGCCAAAGCCCTGGTTCGTAAAGAGCGCTGGCATGACGCCTTGTTTGGCTACAAACTGCCGGACTCCGGTAAACCGGCTTCGGCCTACGTGGATGCCGATCTGATTATCGACTCGCGTGACAGCGCGCCGTATGCCCCCTTGAGCGCCGTGGTGGACGACGCCTTTATATGGGGCGATGACAAGCCGCCCAAGACGCCCTGGCACAAAACCATTATTTACGAAGCACACGTTCGCGGGTTGACGATGAAGCACCCGGATGTCCCGGAAGCCCTACGCGGCACGTATGCGGCCATCGGCAGCGAACCCGTTATCAACCATCTGCTCGATCTCGGCGTCACCGCCATCGAACTGCTACCCGTCCATCAGCATATTGATGATCATTTTCTGATTCAGAAAGGGTTGACCAACTATTGGGGCTACAACACGCTGGGCTATTTTGCACCCGATTTGCGCTACGCGGCGCCCGGCGCGATGCCCGATGCGCTGATTCGTGAATTCAAAAGCATGGTGCGCGCGTTGCACTCGGCAGGCATCGAAGTCATTCTCGATGTCGTCTACAACCACA
>CAZXUP010000103.1:0-9404 GCA_964643815.1 uncultured Vampirovibrionales bacterium | reverse complement strand
GGGCGTGCCGTTCTTCAGCCTCTCCGGTTCGGATTTTGTCGAGATGTTTGTCGGTGTCGGCGCCAGCCGGGTACGCGACCTGTTTGAGCAGGCCAAAAAGCATGCCCCATGCATTATCTTTGTGGATGAAATCGACGCCGTCGGTCGCCAGCGCGGCGCGGGAATGGGCGGAGGCCACGACGAACGCGAACAGACCTTGAACCAGTTGCTGGTGGAAATGGACGGCTTTGACCCGCACACGGGCATTATTGTGGTGGCCGCCACCAACCGCCCGGACATTCTGGACAACGCGCTGCTGCGTCCGGGCCGTTTTGATCGCCAGGTGATGATTGACCGCCCCGATGTGCAAGGGCGCGAACAGATTTTGAAAGTGCATGCCAAAGGCAAACCGTTGGCATCGGATGTGGACTTGAAGCTTCTGGCCAAGCGGACGCCGGGCTTTACCGGCGCCGATCTGGCGAACCTGCTGAACGAAGGCGCCCTGTTGGCCGCCCGGTACAACAAGGATGTGATTCATCAGAACGATATCGAAAGTTCGATTGATAAAGTCCTGGTCGGCCCTGAAAAGAAAAACAAGATCATGACCGAGAAAGACAAGGAAATGACGGCGTATCACGAAGTCGGTCATGCCTTGGTGGCCGTGATGACCCCCGGTTGCGATCCGCTGCGCAAAGTGACTATTATTCCGCGTGGGATGGCGCTGGGCTTAACCTGGACGATGCCGGACACCGACAAGGTTTCGACCACCCGCAAGGAGCTGATTGCAACTATTGCGATGGCCCTGGGCGGACGCGCCGCCGAAGAGGTTGTTTACAGCGAAGTAACCACCGGCGCCAGCAACGATCTGGAAAAAGTGACCGCGATTGCCCGCAAGATTGTGACCGTTTACGGGATGAACGAGAAGCTCGGCCCGATTACTTACGGCAAACGCAACGAGCACGTGTTTATGGGTCGGGATTTCGGCACCGAGCGCGACTACAGCGAAGAAGTGGCCACCATGATTGACCGCGAAGTAAAACGCCTGGTGGATGATCAGTACGACTACGCCCGCAAGCTGTTGACGGACAACCGCGATATCGTGGACGCGCTGGTGAAAGTGCTGCTTGAAAAAGAAACGCTGGACGACAAAGAGTTTACGGATATCGTGGACGAAGTGAAAGCCGCCCGCAAAAACGGGAATGGCCGGATTGACAAGCCCGCTCTGGAAACACCTGTTCATGAGCGCAGTCTGGTCATCGCCCCCGGCGCGGACGAGCCTTAAACACTTTTTGCTTTTAAGTCCTTTTTGTCAGCTTGGGCTTTTGGTACACTCTTGTCTCAGTCAGCATGAGGCAGGGGAAGACAATGCAAAGCGCACCGATTCGATTTAACGGAGATTTCCTGTACGGTAAAGGGCAGAGTCTCGCCACCATCCTGGAAGCCTGGGGACCAGACGCAGCCCAAAATGTGGCAGGGCTGGAGAGACGAATCAAGACCTGCTTCCCGCAGGACATTCGCGTGCATTACGAGCACCGGTTTGATGAAAGTCAGAAGGCTTACGACAATAAAGTTGATCGTGTCACCATTAGTCGCCGTGCTGGCGGGTTTCCACCAGTCGTGATTGAGCGCGGCATTTTAAGCACCTCCCCAGGGCATCGCCGGTGGGAAGGTTTTGCGCTGTGGGACAAACAGATTGGCGCAAAACACTTTGTCAGCGCTATTTTAGACGTGGCGGAAGCGTTTCGGAATTTTAAATACCCCCTGCCGGACAAGCGCTTCAACCCGCAGTTCATCCGCCCCGACACCGACGCGTTCGAACGAGCGCAGAAAAACGGGCGTATTATCTAACCGCTAACCATCCTGACACCAGCTCAGGTAATTGGCTGGCTGCGATCAGCGCGAGACATAAAACGTACGCAGCTTTTTGAGCCGACCCGTTAAGGTGCTTTTGGTATATGGGCCGCTCTGGTCTTCACGTGCCGAAGCGCCATCATACAAAGGAATGACCAGGTTCATACTCTCCATTCTCCGGTAGCTGTCAACCAGCGCGACATTCCCACACTTGCTCTGCGTTGTTTCCACCGCCTGCGGCGTATCGATATCATGCAACATAACGTTCAGCACGTACTGCGAACTGACCGCATTGGGCGCAACCCATGGACTACGTCCATAGCTTGAACCTTCATCGACATACGCGATAATCTTGGCGGGCGCCGTCTGACCGGATGCATCCCAATTGACATTGCAGGGCGGATCCGTCACGGTTGCGTAACCTCGAGCCTGCTTGTAGCGCATGGTTCCCGAACCATCGACGCCCACCCGGTTATGATACACCTGCAGCTTGATTTCACCTTGAATTTGTTTGATGTCATTCATCTGAAAATTGCCATCGCCAAACTGGAAATGATGGTCCAGATCCGTCAGCAACAGGTACTCATCCACCTGGACTTGCTTTTGGGGAGGCGGCGCTTGGGGCGGACGCGTCACGGTCACAGGGCGGCTGCACATTTCCTGCAACTGCCGAAGCTGTGCTTCAAGCGCCTTGCGAACTTCTAACGGCGGGTTCATAGCCAGTTGCTGTCTTATTTGATCTTGCTGACGCTGGCATTCCCCAGCCCAGAGGCCCGGGTTGGAAGCGTTGGGATTGGCGCATTGCGTCCGCATGGCCTGCAACTGGGTCTGGATCATCCGCCGGGTTTCAGGGTCTTCCTCCTGTTCAAACTCCCGCATCATGTCGTTAAACTCGGCGCAGATATCGTTCATATCGCTAGGCCCTTGCCAGACCTGGGCTCCAACCTCTCGCAATGATGGCCCCAAAGATACGCCCGCCACCAGGCAGACACCGACAAGAACGCTCCAAAAACGGGTTTTGAAAACCGGCACGATCGACGCTCCTCCGTACTACTCCACTTAGCCTTATTATAGAAGCGGCTTCATGAGCACCACACTCCAGCAAAGGGATGATTAAGGGTCGCTGGATGAAAACGGGCCTTTGCGTTAGGATAGGGGCCATCAGTGTTCAAATGGACCCCAGAAGCCGCCATGCGTTTTTCCAAGCTCCTTGCTCCCACCCTGCGTGAAAACCCCGCCGAAGCCGAAGTCGTCAGCCACCAGTTGCTGGTGCGGGCGGGCTATATCCGGCGTTTGGCCAACGGGGTATATAACTACCTACCTCTCATGTGGCGCGTATTGCGCAAAGTGGAGCAAATTGTCCGCGAGGAAATGGACCGGAGCGGTGCGCAAGAACTGTTGATGCCGATTCTGCAACCGGCGGAAGTCTGGCAGACCTCGGGTCGGTGGGATGTGTACGGCGACCTGATGATGCGGGTGAAAGACCGGCATGATCGGGAATACGGGCTGGCACCGACCGCCGAAGAGGTGATTACGGACATCGCCACCAAGGAAGTTCGCTCTTACCGGCAGCTTCCGGTGAACCTGTACCAGATGCAGACCAAGTACCGCGATGAAATCCGCCCGCGCTTTGGTTTGCTGCGGGGGCGTGAGTTCATCATGAAGGACGCCTATAGCTTTCATAGCACCCAGGACGATTTGGACCGCGAATATGACGGGATGGCCGATGCCTACACGCGCATTTTTGACAGATGCGGACTGGAAACCCGGATGGTTCGCAGCGACAGCGGGGCTATCGGCGGCAGCGTCAGCCATGAGTTTATGGTGCTGACGCGCATTGCCGAAGGCGAGCAGGAAAGCGGCGAAAACGATGTGTTTTTCTGCAATAGCTGCGATTACGCCGCCAACGCCGAACGGGCGGAATCCCTGTTGGCCGACTCGACCGAAGTGAGTTCGTACACCAAAACGGAAGTCATTGAAACACCCGGCGCGATTTCGCTGGAAATCATGCACCGAGAGTTCAAGATGCACCCCGAATTAATTCTCAAGAGCCTGGTGTACATCGTGGATGAAAAGACACCTGTAATGGCGTTGATTCGCGGAGATTATGACGTTGAAGAAACCAAGCTGCTGAATGCGGCGGGCGGCAATGAAATCAGGATGGCAACGCCGGAAGAGTTGGCTGGAATTTCCGGTGGCTCCGCTAAAGGGTTTATCGGCCCGATAGGCTTGCCCAAGCCGATTCGGATTATTGCGGACCAAAGCGTCAAGGCGATGAAGAATTTCTTTGTCGCGGTGAACCAGGTGGATAAACATTTGGTGAACGCCAACTGGAATACCGATTTACCGCTACCAGCGGAGTTGTTCGATATTCGGTTGGTGCGCGTTGGCGATACCTGCCCCGAGTGCCAAAAAGGCACGCTAGAGATGACACGCGGAATTGAAGTGGGCAATATCTTCCAGCTCGGCACGAAATATTCTGCCAAAATGGGCGCAACCTACACCGATGAAGATGGCAGTGAAAAGCCGTTTATCATGGGCTGCTACGGCATTGGGGTTTCACGCACGGCAGCCGCGGCCATCGAGCGTTTTCATGACAAGAGCGGCATCGTCTGGCCGATGCATATCGCACCGTACAAAGTGATTGTCGTCCCGGTAAACACGCAGGAACCTGCACAGATGAACCTCGCGCTGCAAATGTACGAGCAGCTTCAAGCCGAAGGCATCGAAGTGGTGCTGGATGATCGCGATGAGCGCGCAGGCGTCAAATTCAAGGACGCTGATTTGATTGGCTTCCCCATTCGCATCACGGCGGGCAAAAAAGCGGCTGAAGGCTTGCTGGAAGTCAAAATGCGCGACGCCGATCAGGCGCAGGATATTCCGGTTGCCGACGTGTTGGCCTTCGTGCAAAAACAAATTTCCACCTGGAAACCCAACCTCGAAAAAACACCCCAACTCGCCCCAAAATAGGGAGGGGGCTGGGGGAGGGAACGCCCCCCAGTAAAACAACAAAAAGTCCTCTTACAAAAATTGGAACCCCCTATGACACCCCCTTCAAACCTCCGCAACTTCTGCATCATCGCCCACATTGATCACGGCAAATCGACGATTGCCGATCGCTTGTTGGAACACACCAAAACCATCGACAAGCGCCAGATGAAAGACCAGGTGCTGGACAACCTGGAACTGGAGCGTGAGCGCGGCATCACCATCAAACTGCAAGCCGCGCGCATGGATTATCGTTACGAAGGGCAGGATTACGTCCTGAACCTCATCGACACGCCGGGGCACGTGGATTTCAGCTACGAAGTGTCGCGCTCGCTGCAAGCCTGCGAGGGTGCGCTCTTGGTAGTGGACGCCAGCCAGGGCGTGGAAGCGCAAACACTAGCCAACGTGTATCTGGCGATTGAAGCCAATCTGGAAATCATTCCGGTTCTCAACAAGATTGACCTGCCCGGCGCGGACCCGGAGCGCGTGAAAAAAGAAATTGAGGACGTGGTGGGCATCGATGCCAGCCATGCCATTTTGTGCAGCGCCAAAGAAGGCATTGGCATTGAGGAAATTTTGCAATCGGTGGTGGAGTTTGTGCCACCACCGAAAATTACTGCCGAAAAACCCTTGCGTGCCTTGGTGTTTGACAGCTACTTCGATCCGTATCTGGGCATCATCACGTATGTGCGCATTATCGATGGCGAGGTCAAACACGGCGATAAAATTCGCTTTATGGCCAACAACAGAACGTATGACGTCACCGAAATCGGCGTGATGAAGCCGGTTCGACACCCTGGCGACAAGCTGGTTTCCGGCGAGGTGGGTTATATTGCGGCGTCGATTAAGGAAATGGGATCGTTTGTGGGCGATACGATTACGCTGGCCAACAAGCCCGCCGCCGAGCCGCTGCCAGGCTATCAAAAAGCCATGCCCATGGTATTTTGCGGCTTGTATCCGGTCAATAACGATGACTACGGCCCACTGAAAGAATCGCTGGAAAAATTGAAGCTGAACGATTCGAGCATTACGTTTGAGCCGGAAACATCTGAAGCGTTGGGCTTTGGTTTCCGTTGCGGCTTTTTGGGCCTGCTGCACATGGAAATCATCCAGGAGCGCCTGGAACGCGAATACAACCTCGACCTCATCACCACCGCGCCCAGCGTGGTGTATAAAGTGCATCTCACCAGCGGCGAAATTGTGGAAATCGACAACCCGTCCAAGCTGCCCGACCCGGTGAAGCGCGAGTACATGGAAGAGCCGAACGTCATCATCAACATCATCACGCCCAACGAGTATGTCGGCGCGCTGATGGAGCTTTCCCAAGGGCGTCGCGGCACGTTTTTGGGCATGGAGTATTTAGACACCACGCGCGTCAATCTCAAATACGAACTGCCGCTGAACGAGATGGTGACCGATTATTACGATCAGCTCAAATCGCGCAGCAAAGGCTACGCCTCGATGGATTATCATTTCTCCGAGTACAAGCGCGCCAATCTCGTCAAGCTGGATATCCTGCTGGCGGGTGAGATTGTGGATGCGCTGAGCGTCATTGTTCACCGGGACAAGGCGCACCATGTGGGCAACATCCTGACGGAAAAGTTAAAAGAAATCATTCCGAGGCAGATGTTTGAGGTGCCGATTCAGGCGGCCATTGGCGGAAAGATTGTCGCCCGCAGCACGGTGAAAGCGATGCGCAAAAACGTGTTGGACAAGTGCTACGGCGGGGATATTTCACGGAAGCGCAAGCTGCTGGAAAAGCAGAAGAAGGGGAAAAAGCGCATGAAGTCCGTGGGCAGCGTGGAAGTTCCACAAGAAGCCTTTATGGCGGTGCTGAAGCTTAGCGATTAATAAATCCGAATATTTATTGGTTTTCGCTGAGATTGTAGCGATTTAAAATCGAATCAACGACAGAAATCCAATCGGTGAACAACTTGAAATTATCGCAAGATACTAAGGATTATGGTAGGGTTAGGACTACTTGCAATTGGCGTTTTAGTTGCATTTGTATGGGTACTCTATGATTCGCTCTTATTAAACGATACGACACCTCAAACCCTCTATGAAATCACTACAGAAACAACAATATATATTATCATGCTAACTTCTGCTGCTGGATTTAGCCTGCCCGGTACCTTGGGCATCTGCTTGCTATCTGAACGTTTTTCAGAATTTTTCAAAAGAAAAAGGAAGCTGTTCTTTATGAAGCAGCTATAGCATGAGTCCTAGAGTGATAAAAATTTTTTTCGGCTCTCTTCTGATTTTATTAGCAATCGTTGCTGCTTCGGCAAGCACTCTCTTTGGTGCCGGAATGCTGGCTATGTACGGAGCAAACTATGAAAATCCTAATCAATCTCCGGATATTACTGTCGGAATATTACTTCTTTTGATGGCAATAACTGCAACGTTTGGTAGTTTTCTGCTTTTTTCTATTCCAGGGTTATTTCTATTATCGAAAACTTATTCTGACTTTATTAAGAGAAAGAAAGGAGCCATATTACCACTTTTTATTGCAGCAATATTAGCTCCTTTGTTATTTTATTATCTGGCAATATTAATAATGTAAAATTAGAATCTCAGGTTGAATTTCCTGCGACCTGTAATAACTGTTCTAAAATTCGTAAATGGAATTTTTTCCCGTCCCCAGTCAGTAAGCTCTTCTTTATACCACTCACGATTTCCTCTTGGGAAAGTAAATACTTCAATATTGTCTCCTTGGTCAAGTTCACCTGTAAAAGCAGGTAGACCGTTTTGATCAAATGCCAACATTCCTTCCACTCGTAACTTAACTTTCCCCAACCCAAGACTTTGCTCACTCTTTGTTGGAATTTGCACAGTATTGATTGTAATCCTTTGAGGCTTCCCTGTATGTCTTAACATATACAGAGCTTCTTTCATTTCCTCTGTTTCTAAAAACTTTTCCTGAAGAACATTTTGGTCGCTAGAAATATTAATATTATCAATACTCGTTGTTATATCTTGCCCTCGGCCCAATAAGCCATGCATAAAATAAGAATTGTTATCCAATCGACTACTTGAAAGTGGCTCATTTAAGGAATTTTGTCCTAAAATTTTGTTTGACGTGTTCTTGAAATATTCAAGCCCTTTTTGAATATCTCCGCTACCGCTTTCTTGCAGAATATCCCTTGTCTTACTCTGCACTTGCATGGCTGTACCCAGTACATCCGCAAGCCCTGTTGATTCAACTCGTCCTCGGAGTGGTGTCTGCATCGTTTCCGTTTTTGTATCTTCTTTAATCGTCAAAAACTTGTCAATTTCTTTCTGACCCCAGTGATTATCTGTCTCATAAAAATTCTGGAAGCTATTCCTGAATAATTCTGGGCCCTTTGTTTTGGGGATTTCGATATTTTTATATTGAAATGTGTCTTTCTCAGCTTGTAATGGATCAACCTCCAAAACACGACGAAATGCATTTAGAGATAAGCGATCTATCAAGCTTTCTCGTCCCTGATCAATCAATTGACGATAATTCTGATCCGAACCGCCCTACTTTTCCAAATCAAATGCATGGAAAACATGTTTCAAGCCTCGCTCATCCACGTCATTACCCTGAGTAATTTCATCTACCAAATCCAAGCATTCCCCATCCGGGCCTAACATACGACAGTTTTTCCGAATGGTTGATCCTTTGTTCATTAAAGTTGTCAATAATCTTGAAAGTGCTTCCACCTCTGATAAAGCACAGAAGATACTTGCGTAGAATTTGTATTATTTTTTCTTTTACCAACTGGCATATAAAATCTCCTTATCATTGAGTTAAAGTTAAAGAAAAAGCCCGCCTGTGCGAACACAGACGGGCGGAAGCAGGATATGGTAGGGAGTTGAATTTTACGCGTTTAAAACCGCTTTGATTTTGGACAGAAACAACTGCCCGATCTGAACCACTTCCACAAACTCGGCTTCGGTGGCTGGACCTTTGGGGGCTTTAAAATCAACGGGTAATTTGCCGTACACAAAGCGCGCCACGTTATCCACCTTACGGTTGTCCAGCGCATCCAAAATCAAGCGCAGCAACAGCAGCGACGTAGCCACTTCTTTGCCCAGACTTAGTTTGGCTAAAAAATGTGCAATTCGATTCAGCAACATAAAAGTTACCTCTCGGTTAGTGAGTATCGTGTTTTTATATGTGGGGCCGTTCCCTTCTTCGATTAATCCCACCCGTAAAACTCGCTCTGCTCGTTAACGGTTGGAGATTTCCCCAAGCCCCTCCCTGAGCGGGAATTTGTCACGCCCTGCACCGACCAGTTAGCTCCAGCGGGCGCGGGAGGGGCGGATATCGAGATGCGTGAAGTGGGCGTAGCAGCCCATGCCGCCACTCCAGTTCTTGAGAAAGCGCTGCAATTCGCTGGCTGACATGCCGGGGACAACAATATCCGCCGCCATGCCTTTGATGTGAAAACTGTTCTCAGCGCCACCCACAACCCGGTTGTACTCAGGCGTCCGGTAGCCGGAATTGATGATAACGGGTTTCCCCAAGAGATCCCGAATAACCTGCAACCGGTTGGCTAACAGGTACAGATTATCCAGGATCCACGGCGGAGGTGTGGCGAACCCCGCCTGTAAAA
>CAZXUP010000102.1:8168-9460 GCA_964643815.1 uncultured Vampirovibrionales bacterium | reverse complement strand
AAGGGAGACGAGCAGGGCCAACCCTACCCATCTCCGATCCGATAACTCGCTTGCCCTTACGCTGGAGAAACTAGCCATTGGCCAACCCCAGCCTGGATGTGATCATCCGGTTTATCAGCTCAAGGCCGAAGCGGGTGTTGGTGACCAGATAGCGTTTCCACATGCGACCGGGCTCCTGAAGCAGGCGATAGCTCCACTCCATCCCGGAGTTCTGCATCCACTTCGGCGCACGGGACACCTTGCCGGCCACCACATCGAAGCTGCCGCCGACACCCATCACAAAAGGCACATTCATTTCATCCATATACTTGCGGACAAATTTTTCTTTTCGGGGCGATCCCATCCCGACAAACAGAATGTCTGGCTTGGCATCCCGAATCTGATGGGCAACCGCCAGTTCGTCTTCCGGGTTGAAATATCCGTTTCGATAGCCGCAAATTTTCAGACTGGGATAGCGGCGCTTGTAGATAGTCACCACATCCTGCACAATTTCTTCTTCAGCCCCCAGAAAGAAAATTCGATAACCGCGACGATTGGAATAATCCACCAGTTCCTGCATCAAGTCGATACCCGCAACCCGCTCCGGAATATCAATGCCCAGCAGCTTGGCGCCCAGCACCACACCGGCGCCATCCGCATTAATCAGCCCACTGGAATTGACAATTTCTTTCAACGCCGGATCGGCCTGCATGCTCATCAGCTTGGCGACATTCACCACCACATGCTGAATCGGCTCTCGCTTATCAATGGCTTCGATAATCCGATCCACCGTCTCCTGCATGGTCAGCGGATCGATGTGGGCGCCCATAAATTCCACACGCCGTGTCAAGCCAGTAGTAACAGACTGCATGGTTGCCGTGGTCGTTGCCGTCGTTGCAACAGCATCTGGAGTCATCGCAGGAATCATGACGTCACCCCCGCCGCCAAAACCCGATCCGTTGCGCCAGTTGGTGTATACTTCGTGCTCGCGCTCCAATCTGGAATTGCTTTCCCGCGCAATCGTACCAATCAGAGGAACCTGGGTTTCCTGAATGCGGCGAGCGATTTTACGCAAGGTTGAAAACGGCGCTTTGTGTTCCGCAAACAACACCACACCATCCGTGATATTGGAAATCGCCATAAACTCGGGCGCAATCGCAGCGGATGGGGTATCGATAAACACCCATTCAAACTGCTCTTTCAAGACATTGACGATATGGCGGAAGCCCCGGCTGGAGAAATAATCGTAGGCATAGTCCACCATCTCACGGTTCAGGCCCATGTAGATGCCGTTATGATCCATCATCAAACCG
>CAZXUP010000102.1:4318-8158 GCA_964643815.1 uncultured Vampirovibrionales bacterium | reverse complement strand
GCATTGTGCAAACCGGCCAGAATTTCTTCGGCAAAAACCGGCTCTCCCTTGCGCAGTTTCAAATCAACCGCCAGAATCAAGTCGGTCAGATCCATACCCGTCTCCGGCATCGTGGCCAGCTTGCACAATGCGGACGGATGGTAATCGGCATCGATCAACGCCACCATATGCCCCAGTTGCGTCAAACGCTGGGCCAGATTGTATACCGTTCCAATCTCCGGCTTATGCAGAGACGAGGAAGTAAAGGCAATCACCTCGGCGTCGGTTCTGGCTGCCTCAATTCGCAAATTGGACAAGATGCTCTTATACGCCATGTCTGTAATCGAAAGCGTATTGCCATCTTCGGGCAAAGCCATTCTGGATTGAGGCAGCCAGGGCACAACACCCAAGAGCTTGCTGCGGGTCGCCTCTTCGACAGCACCGGCGCTTTCGCAACGATCTTCGGCATAGGTTTTTAGCGCCGACATGCCAACACCAGCCATTCCTCCCAACAAAACCGACAGCGCCAACACATGCGCAGTGGTCGGGAATGAGGCTTTCTCAGGCAAGCTGGGCGTATCCACCACAAACACGTTGCTTGCAGTTTCCGCTTCTTTGATACTGGCATCCATCTGCTTTTTGCTCAGCTCGTTATACGCCGATGCCAAGGCTTTTTCTTCCTCTTGCAGATTGGAAAGCACGAAGCGGTTTTGCGGCAGCCCTTTCAGCGCCATATCCACACGACCGATGGCGCCGTTCAACGCAGCCACTTCACTGCCCAAACCAGCCGAGCGGGCGCGAGAAGTCGCCAGATCCTGAACCAGTTGGCTTCGGACCGTATCATAAATACGGGGGCCTTTCGCGCTGCTCTTGCCAATGGTTTGTTGCACTTCACCCTGAATCTGGTTTTCCAGTGCGAAGATTTGACTTTTAAGCGCCACCAGACGCGGGTTGGTCGGCGCGTCCTTGATGCTGTCATGCGCGTACTGCTGCTTCAAAATAGCCAGGTCACTCCGCATTTTCACCAGGTTTTCGTTGCCCGATCCCAAGGCAACCGCATTCAGGGCATCACGCGTGCTCATGGACAATTGCTGCTGAATAGCCGCCGCGTTGCTGGAATTATTGTTTCTGGCCGCCAGAACGGACTCTCGCTGGGCGAGAAGTTGCGCACGCAGGCGCACCATCTCCTGGGTCTGAACATCCACATCCACCGCCATGCTGCCAGCCTGATAATCCTTGATGCGGGTGCGAATATCAAACAGCTTCTGCCCGATTTCCGCCAGACGTTGCTCAATATAAAACCGCTTCTTGGTATAAATTTTTCGGTTGATTTCCAGGTTGACGTTGTCGAAACGCGTCAATGCGGCTGACAGCATTTCCTTCGCCACCACCGGGTCCGTCCAGCGTAGCTGAACCTGAATGATATCGTTGTTAGGCTCGGTTTTGACCTTCATGATCTTCCGCGTACTCAGTCTTTTCGCCTTGATCTTTCCATCCGGCGCTGTCGTGTACTGGGTCACAATATCCGCCAGATAATCCTCCATCTCTTTTGATGTCAGAATTTCAATCTGGGTCGCAATCGGGTTGCCCATCTGGGTGAGGGGACGCAGATAGTTGGGAGCGCCCGAGTTTTCTGACAAGTAGCTGGCCGTGGATGTATCCTTAATCCAAACCTTGGCCTGGGATTGATACATTTGCTTGTGGAAAAACACCGCGTACACCAGGGCGAAAAACATAACCATTAGTGCCGTTACGGCAATCAACCAGCGATCTTCGATAAAATTCCGAACAAAGCGGTTTTGTTGAAATTCCTCTAGCTTCATTTCTGTGTTTTCCTTTCAATACTTGTCAGTTGAATGCTGTTTAGCGCGCGCTCATATTGATCTGGAATCGGGTCGGATCGAAGAGCAACGTCCAATTGTTGGCGGCGCTCCCCAAAAAGGCTGCCGGTTGAACCATTCGAGCCATATAATCAAATGCACGCCCCACTTTCGGTCGAAGTTTGCTCGGCACATACACGATATCGTTGGGCCGCAGTGTCATATCCTCCTTTCGGGGGTCCACCTCGACCGTCGATAAACGTCCGTTGGCATCCACACGGCTAATCATGACTTTGCCGGGCGCATAAGAGGCATCGCTGGCCAGATACCCGCCCGCCATCCCAATAGCGGAATTCAGGTTGGCCGACTGCGCCGAATCCAGCATCACCAAGCCCGGCTTATTCACAAAGCCGTAGATCTTAACCGGAATTTCCTTCTGGAAAACGGACGTTCCCAACAACGCCCGGTATTTCTGTTCATCCATTGCATAAGGCGTCGGCAGTTTTGGAATTTCCACCGAATCGCCCGCCACCAGAAACATATCCTGATCGCTATCCCCGCTCTGAACCAGTTCTAACAGGTTGACTTCATACGTCGCATTGTCAAACTTGTTGCGGATTTTGACATGTTCCAAGTCCGCATCGTAGCGAAGGCCACCCGCCGCCACCAAGACGTTGGAAAGCAAGGGCAGCTTTCGTTCTAGCAAGACGCTTGGATTGGAGTTGCTGACCATTTGATTGCGCGCAACATCCGTCACCATTTCGTAAGCGCCCGGACGCAAAACAGCGCCGGTTACGTACACCTGAAACGGTTTTGTATGCTGCAACTTAACGGTCACCTGCGGCTCGTTGAGATAATATTTCAATCGTTCCGTCAAATCGGCCTGCAACTCATCCACCGTCACACCCGCCACGTTCATCGAACCAAACGGGGCTACATTCAAGCTGCCATCCGGTTGCACCAACAAACTTTCCTGTGAAAACTCCGGGGAATCATAAACAGCAACGCTCAGGATATCGTTGGGACCCAACCGATACTTGCGTCCGATATAATTTGCGAACACCCGTGCATCCAGTTGCTTTTTGCTGGACACAGACTGGGAGTCGGTTGCGGACGGAGGATTGCCAACCGACAGGAAAAAAGGCTGCTCTGACGATGCCGGTGCCGGTTTTGCAGCTTCTTTTGCTGTTTCCGCTTTTACTTCTTCTGCCATTGCACCCCCTGCTAATACCAGACAAACCGCGACCAAAGCCATCGGCATTGACGATGCAAAACAGGCAAATCTTTTCATAGACGATCACCCCATCCTTAAAACGCTCAAGTGAACCCCAACATTAACGTCTTAATATAAGATGACCTCAATTCGACGTGAGATGGATTCGTTTCTTGCCAGCTTGGCTAATGCGCAATAGACAATGGACTAGGAAGCAGCCTGCCTGATGTCGCAAACAAAAACCGTCATCCCCGTTTTACCAGGGATAACGGTTGTGTCGTATTTAAACTTAGACCGGCAGCGTTTCGAGCGATTTTTCCAGATGCACCGTGCTTGCAGCATCCGCATAGTCGCTCCCCAATAACCGGAAACTAAAGCCCGCTTCCATCCAGTCCAATCGGGACAAAGCATTCCGCGTATCGATCACATTGCGGGTGCGAACCAGCTTTGCCACCTCTCGCGGGTTGATGTATTTGAACTCCGCATGATCGACTGTCAGCAAAATGCAATCCGTATCTTTAAACGCCGCTTCAAAACCCGTCAGTTCATGCTCAAAGCGTTTGACATGCGGATCGTAAATGGAAAGGCGAAGCGCCGGGTTTTGCTGGATCAATTCAATAATTTTCAGTGCCGGTGATTCCCGGACATCATCCACATTCGCCTTATAAGTTACACCCAGCACCGTGACTTTGGGCCGCTCGATGCCTTGCACGGCATCCAAAACCATGCGATACGTAAACTCCGGCATGGCATCATTAATGGTCCGGGCTTGCGCAATCATCCGGGCTGTTTCGGGAAATTTTTCCACCACAAACCATGGATCGACCG
>CAZXUP010000102.1:0-4308 GCA_964643815.1 uncultured Vampirovibrionales bacterium | reverse complement strand
GATGCAATGCCCGCCCACACCTGGCCCCGGCATATGAATGTTGACCCTCGGGTGCAGATTAGCAAAACGAATCACCTCCCACGCATTAATATTCAGGCGAGGAGCAATCTGCGCCAATTCGTTGGCCAATGCGATATTCACATCCCGGTAGGTGTTTTCCATGACCTTCACCATCTCCGCCGTGGTGGCGTCCGTCAAATGAATCATGCCTTCCACAAACGATGAATACACAGCCTGCGCACGACGCGCGGAAGCCTCGTTGAAACCGCCGATCACCCGGATGTTCTCAATCAACTCCTTGATGATTCGCCCCGGCAACACGCGTTCGGGGCAGTGCGCCACAAACAGTTCCGTTCCCAGTTGCAAACCGGACTCCGCAAGCAGCGGGCATAAAAACTCCAGCGTGGTGCCCGGCGGCGAGGTGGATTCCAGAATCACCAGGTCGCCTGCTTTTAACAGCGGACAAATCGATCGTGCCGCCGCTTCGACATAACCGAGATCCGCACACTTGTCATCGGTGATGGGCGTGGGGACAGCGATAATATAAACATCCGCCATCTGCGGATGCGTGAACGCCCGCAAGTGACCAGAGTGAACCGCCGCCTGGACCAGGGTTTTCAGACCGGGTTCTTCAATATGCACTCCCCCCTGGTTAACGATCTCCACCACTTGCGGCGAGATATCCGCGCCATGCACCTTGAATCCATTCATCGCCAGAATGCTGGCCGTCGGCAGGCCGATATACCCCAATCCCAAAACACAAATTTCTTGCATAACTCTCACCTCAAACACTCTTCTCTCAGTCATCTGGCATCAGAACACACAGCCATCCAAAGTCTGCCCATTATGTAAAAACGCAGCCACGTTTGTAAACCCATCGCTTGGGTAAGCAAAGCGGGATGGTCTGATACCCATCCTTATACCTTTCGGCAGGATTGCATTCTTTCCCGTCCTAAATGACAGAAGCTGGCAGCTCTACCTAAAGTCGGCTTACCGACTGCCGCCCTTTAACCCAGTCATACATCAGCGGAACCAGGTACAACGTCAGGAACGTAGCCAGCAACATACCGCCAACGATAACGGCGCCCAAAGGCTTCCGACCATCCATTCCGGCCCCGAGACCCACCGCAATGGGAATAGCCCCAAAAATCGTCGCAACGGACGTCATGACAATGGGACGAAAGCGGATCCGGGCCGCCTCAATCACGGCTTGTCTCACGGTTTTTTCGGGGTCCTGTTCCCGGATCTGGTTGGCAAACTCGACGATTAAAATCCCGTTCTTGGTCACCAGACCAATCAGCAACACCAAGCCAATCTGGCTGTAGACATTCAGGCTGTAATTGACCGGCTCCCACTCGGCAAAGAGGGGAAGCATCTTAATCAGCATGGGCCCAGAAGAGAGCGTGAACAACGTCAAAATCGCGCCAATCAAGGCCAATGGTACGGTCATCATCACGATGACCGGGTCCACAAAGCTTTCAAACTGGGCCGACAGCACCAAAAACACCACCAACACGGCTAACAGGAATGCAAAAAACGTCGCCTGATTCGCATCGAAAAACTCTTTGGCCTCTCCCTTCCAGGCAAGCCGCATGTCGCCGGTCATTTCCTCGTGGGCAATCGCCTGCATGCGCTCCAGCACGTTCCCCATGCTGACACCGGGAATGGACAACAGCGAGCCGCTAATGGTTGCCGCCCGCATGCGATTGTAATGGTTCAACTCTTTGGGCGCCACCGCTTCATGAAAATCAATCACGTTAGACAACGGCACCAGCATGTCATCCCGGCCACCCACATAAATATTGGAAAGCTGGTCCGGCGTCATCCGCAGCGTGGGCAACGCCTGCACCATTACATCGTAGCGCTTACCTTCGTACTGGAACGTGGAAATATCAAGGCCGCCCAGCAAAATCTGCATGGAGCGCGCCACGTTTTCCACACTAACACCCAGCATCGAGGCTTTCTCACGGTTGATGCCCACCATCAACTGCGGCTTGTTCAGCTTCAAATCAGAATCAACGTTGATCAAACCGAAAATCTCCTTGGCTGCCCGCGCCTGAATTTTTTCAATGACCTGCGACAACTGCTGCACATTGCCATTGGTTTGAATCGCCATTTCAATGGGTTTGCCAAACGACTGCACCGGGCTGGACGGTGGGCTGATCGGGAAGACAAAGGCTTCGGGGATAGACATCATCTGCGGGAAAATCGAGCCGATAATTTTCTGCTGACTCCGCTGACGCTCTTCACGCGGTTGCAGCGTCACAAACATGATGCCGCTGTTCACCTGTCCCGGCCCGGCGTTTCCGAGCGCCACCGCAGAAAACATCTTGCTGACTTCCGGTGAGCTGCGGTAAATCTTCTCGGCCTGGCGAACGGCCTTGTCTGTGTAGTTGATGGTCGCTCCTTCGGGTGCGCTGATAATGGTGAGGATATTGCCCCGGTCTTCCGTCGGCAGAAACTCGCGCGGCAACAGAACATACAAACCGCCACACAGCAGCGTTGTCAGGAGTATCCCGATAAACACCGGTCCCTTCCAGTGCATCAAGCCCGTTAATGTGGTTCGGAAACGATCCGCAACGGCTTCGATAAAGTGATGAAACCATGCCAGCCAGCCGCTTGGTCCGGCGTCACCCGCATGCTGTTTCAGCATCCGGGCGCACAGCATTGGCGTCAACGTCAGCGAAACAAAACCGGAAATTAATACCGACCCCGCGACAACGACGGCAAACTCTTTCAAGATACGACCCAGCATGCCGCCCAGGAACAAAATCGGCAAAAACACCGCCACCAAAACCGCTGTCGTGGCAATAATCGCAAACCCGATTTCACGCGTTCCTTTAAAGGCGGCTTCCATCGGCGGCTCACCCAATTCAATCCGACGATAGATGTTTTCCAACACAACAATGGTGTCATCTACAACCAAACCAATGGTGAGCGTGAGACCCAACAACGTGATGGTGTTGATGGTGTAGCCCAGAAAATACATTAATGAGAACGTCGAAATGAGTGAAATGGGAATGGAAATAGCCGGAATAAACGTAGCGCGGAAATTTTGCAGGAACGCGAAAATGACCAACACCACCAAGCCGAAGGCGATAAACAGCGATTCCACCACCTCATCAATGGAACGCTGAATAAAAATCGAGCTGTCGTAAGCGGTCGCCATCTGCAAGCCGGGCGGCAAAATCTTGCGAATTTCCGGCAGCTTTGCCTTGACCCCGTTTGCCACATCCAATGTGTTGGCCTTGGATTGTTTGACGATCCCCAGACCTACAGCCGGTTGTCCGTTGAAACGAATCAGCGATCGATCATCCCGTGGGCCGATGGCCGCATGCCCAATATCAGCCAGGTACACCGGGTTGCCGTTCATGCGTTTGATGATGAGACGATTGAATTGATCGGGCGTTTTCAGCTCGCCCAGCGTCCGCACAGAAAATTCGCGGTTGACGCTTTCAATGCGCCCGGAAGGAATGTCCACGTTTTCGGTGCGCAGCGCCTTTTCCACATCCAGTACGGTAATTTTACGCGCCGCCATCTTGTTGGGATCGAGCCAGACACGCATGGAATATTCGCGCGCGCCGCCGATAATCACCTGACCCACGCCATCCAGGGTTTGCAGTTGATCTTTGATGTAGCGATCCGCGGAATCCGTAATCTGCAACGGCGAAAAATTCTTGCCATACAAGCTGATCCACATAATCGCGTTGGCGTCGGTATCCTGCTTGGCGATCACCGGCTCTTCGATATCCGTCGGCAACGCGCCCCGCGCCCGTGACACCCGATCCCGCACATCTTGCGCCGCCGTGTCCACATTGCGCTCCAGTTGAAACTCGACCACAATCAAGCTCGCGCCTTCACGGCTGATCGAGTTCATGCTGCGGATACCCTCAATCCCGATCAACTGATCTTCAAGTCGCTCCGTGACAGTCGATTCGCTAATTTCCGCGCTCGCGCCCGGATAGACCGTAGTGACGGAAATCACCGGCGGGTCGATATCGGGATATTCACGCACCGACAGAAACGACAGGCTGACCAAGCCAAACAGGACCAGCAAAATCGACATCACGGTTGCCAGCACCGGGCGGCGAATCGAGAGATCGGAAATCCACATGAGCTATTGCCCTTTCATACCGGCCGATGAATCACCGGGCAGTTTCACTTCCTGGTTATCCGTCACCTTCTGCAAGCCGCTGATCAACACCTGTTCGCCCGCCGCCAAACCAGACTGCACCTGCACCCGTCCAGCTTCGCGGTGCCCAACCGTCACTTCTCGCAAATGCGCCACCGTCGTGGGTTTCGGCTTCG
>CAZXUP010000101.1:0-9481 GCA_964643815.1 uncultured Vampirovibrionales bacterium | reverse complement strand
ACCCTAAGCAAAGCCAGCCTGCTGGCCTGGATTCCCGCCTGCGCGGGAATGACAGTGTTTTGCTCCAAAGCCAACCAGCCCTATCTGAAGCCAGCCCGCTGGCCTTGTTGGCTATCGAGCCGCGCAAGCAGCGCCCGCGCCACACAAACCGGGGTCGTGTCCTCGGAGTGTCCCACGCGCAGCTTTTCGCGGATCTGCTGAAACCCGGTTTTTTGTTTTTGGTTTTCCAGCGAACCCGGATCAAACAATGGCAACAAGGCGTTTGAAATATCAACCGGGTTTGCCTTTTCCTGCAGCACTTCCGGCACGATGAAATCACCCATCAGAATATTGGGCAACCCCAGATACGGCAGGTAGGCGACACGTCGGATAATAAATGCCACTATGGCACTGAGTTTGTAGACGATAATCATGGGAGTATCGTACAAGGCCAATTCCAGTGTGGTGGTGCCGGATTTGGCAATGGCGAGATCAGCCACGCTCATCAAGGCATGATTGTCGGCAGCGTGGTTGGTTTCGAGAATCGTGAGCGACGCGCGATCACTTTCTGAAAGCGATGCACTGGCGGCCTGCAAGCGTTGTTGAAAATAATCACTTTGGATGGCTGCTGCTTTGCCAATCACAAACTGGGCATTGGGTTGCTGTTTGCGGATGAGCGGAATGCTGCCGATAATCGGTTTGAGCAGGTAGTCGATTTCGATTTTTCGTGAACCGGGAAAGACGGCGACAATGGGCCTATCTGGATCGAGTTCGTGATTTTTGCAGAAACTTGTACGATCCGACGGCGGTGGTAATTGACCGACGAGCGGGTGCCCCACATACGTGACGGCAATACCGTGCGAACGGTAAAAATCTTCTTCAAACGGAAAAATGCAAAATACATGATCGACAAACGCCTTGATTTTTTTGAGGCGCCCTCTCCGGCTGCCCCACACCTGCGGCGGAATGAAATAAAACACCTTCAGTCCGCGTTGTTTCAGTTGCTTTGCCATCCACAAGTTAAAGACACCGTAATCGATCAGCAAAACGGCATCCGGTTTGAACTTGTCCAGAAACTTCAGGATTTTCTGGCCCAGAAAATAGTGATACGGTGCGCCCAACACGCTACCAAAGCCAATCCGCGCCATTTTGGACTGATCGCTAATGAGCTCAACACCCAAGGCATTCAGGCTGGTTCCGCCGACGGCGGCAATCTCGATATCCGGCTGAAGTTTGCGGAGTTCCCGCGCCACATTGGCGGCATGCACATCCCCAGAGGGATCGCCGGTGATGATAAACAGGCGGTCAGGCACCCGCAATACCTTCGGGGTTACTGGTCGAGAGAATAATCATTTTGTGGCGGTCGGCGTAAGCAACCATTTCATCGGGCTCTAAAAAGAGCGTCTGGTTGGCTTCGGTCACCAGCATATGCAACCCGGCTTTTTTCATTGTTTTGAGCGTCCGCAGACCCACCGTTGGGATATCGAAGCGTTGATCCTGGTCGGGCTTGGCCACTTTTACAACGACACCGCCTTTTTTACCGCCCAGTTTTCCGGCCCGCTTCAGGCATTCATCCGTCCCCTCAATGGCTTCCACCGCCAAAATCATGCCGGAACGCACCACGATGCTCTGCCCTACATCCAGACGTCCCATTTCTTTTGCCATTTCAAAGCCGTAGTGGATGTCTCGCAGGTCCATTTCGCCGGGGCCATGCTCGGTCAGCAACTTTTCACCGATAAAAAGCTCCTGCAGAAAGTCGCTTTGAGGCAAGATGCTGATGCCACGCTGTTCGAGCTGGCTTATCAGCCAGAGCATCACGGCGTCATCGTTGAGCCTGGAGACTCTTCGGATGGCTTCTAGGGCTAGATCGTCCATCCGGGGGTCTTTCAGTAAAATCCACTTGTTGACCTTGCCCGCAAAAACCAGATGCGTGATTTTCTCCTGGGCAAACAGGTCAAATGCCCGGCGGATTAGCCCGGGAACGAGCTTGTGCCCCTTGTTCCTGCACAGTTCGCGCAGGTTGTGCTTGTCTCGCCCGATAATAAACGGCACCACCTCGATACCCTGAACATGGGCGCTTTTGACCACATGCAGAGGGAGCCTTCCCTCACCGGCCACCAGGGCGATTCGGGTCGCTTTTGCTGATTCGATGCGGGGTACGGTATCCATGATGGGTCCGGGGCTGGCTTCGCTTTTGCCACTGTTTCTGCCACTGCCGGAAGGAGAGTTGATCAAGGCCATGAGATGGGTCCGGGGATTTCTGGCGATTATGTTAAAGCTCTATTATATCGAAAGCAGGAACAGACAACAGCTTTTTGAATGCAGATCTCCTGCCCGATCAGTTCATTCAGACGGATGAAACGGAAAGCCACTTGTGCGGCGGGTTATCTTCCACTTACTATAATAAAAAGTGAATAAGATAAAGTTTGAAGGATATCTTACCTTGACTGAAACCCTTGCCCCAGAAGCAACTTATATTGTTCTGGATACTGAAACCACCGGCCTGGACCACAAAACGGAAAAACTGATTGAGATTGCGGCGGTCAAAATTGAGGGCGGAGAGATCGCGGAAACGTTTAGCTCCCTGGTCAACCCGCAAAAGCCCATTCGCTATTCCAGCTTCCTGATCCACAACATTTCCGAGGAAATGGTGAAGGACGCGCCCCCCATCGATGAAGTCCTTCCACAGTTTCTCGAATTTATGGGCGATCATGCCTATGTGGCCCATAACGCTATTTTCGACTACAGTTTTATCAACGAAGCGACCAAGTCGGTCTACGGCAAACGCTTTGCGAACAACCGCATTGATACGTTCGAGATGTACCGGACGGTCTTTCCGGATGAATCATCTCACGGCCTGAATGCGTTGCTGCGCCGGTTTGGCTATAACGAGGAAGTGATTCACCGGGCGCTGGATGACGCCATGTGCCTGGCCAAGGTGTACCCGAAGCTGCGTGAGCTGTACGAACAGAAGTTTGAGTGGCAGTTGTCCCAGCTCAAAAACGTGCCGTATCTGGTCGAGCGCTACCTGCGCATGCAGCGCGCCAGTCAGGCATTGCAGGCCGAAATGGCCGATCTCAAGGATATTTTCAAGCTGCACTTCCAAAACGGCGGCGGTACGGTAGAAGCCTCCACGGGCGAGGTGATGGTCTTCAACTACCGGCGTTCATACAGCTATAACGAAAAGCGCATCTGGGAAGTGGCCAAGCAGGCCGATGTCTGCGAGCGCATCTTCAAGCTGAACCCAAGGGCCTTGGACAAGCTGGTGGACAATGCCGATCTCGATGAGACCGTCAAGGAAGAATTCCGTGAATGCCGCCTGTCGATGTACGAGAGCCGGGGCATTAACTTCCTGAAGCCGCAACTGCCTACAGAAGCGGCTGAAGATTCTGTAGAAGCGTAGAGCGGACAGCCTGTCCAGAACCGTAGCGGTAGCTGCTGCCGTTATAGACGCGGGTGGTTCGGCCACGGTCCACGTAGAAGATTTGCGGCGGCTCTTCGTTGGGGATGCTAAGGCCGTAGTTTCTGGCCTGCTTGGGGGCATCCTGGAAATCAACGTCGATTTCCACCACGCCCAGGTTGTTTTGCGCGGCAATTTCACGGGCAATCGGCACCACGTCGCGGCAACTGGCGCACCAGTTGGCCTTGAAGATCACCAGGTTGGCCCGGCTGGCCGTCCAGCCCGTCACCAGGCTGCCAACCAGGATGGCGAGCAGGGTTGTAATAAACAGGGTTCGTTTGAAAAATCGGGGCATGGGGTTCATATTCCTATCAATTCCTGGATCTCGGGACGCTGACTCATCATAAAAGTTCCCGCCGTGTTTGTCGAGAGTGTGCGTTTGCCACATTTCTTCAGAATGTCATCTGTTTTTCTTATATGAGCGGTAAAATAACAGGCAAGACACAGGGGAAACCGGAGAGATGAAACCCAATGCTGGTTCGTAAATGCCTGGCGGCCTCGGCCTTGATGCTGGGACTGAGCGCTTCTCCAAACAAAGCTTCGGGAGAAACGCCCCCGGAAGAGGCTGTCGCTCCGGAATATCGTAAGGACCTAAGACTTCCTCCTAAGCAAAACCCTTTTGCGTTTCAGGTGCCGGATGGAGCCGGGGATCTGCCGGATCGCTTTGTACGTCGATTTTCGCTGTGTACGCCAGAAGAATTAAAACTGAAATGCCTGGATATGCCTGAAGCAAAAAATGCGTTGAATCTGGCATTAACCGATAAAATTGCCGACAAAGTTACCAATAACGACGCGATTCAAATTCCTCGTGCGGATTTGCTGGATGCGCTTCAACGAAAAAAACATAAACCACGCACCCTGGTGATTGAGAGGAACAAAGGCCCGATCGATCTGAACGACGATGCTCGGCTGGTTCTCACCTTCATCAAGCGCTGGAAGATCAATTTCACCTATAAGATTGTCAGCTACGGCAGAAAATTTTAAGCATTCAAAACACGCGAAATCTTTCGGGTACAATAGAAGGCAGGAGATTTTGCATGTCAGCCGCACCGAAAACGCTTTACCAGAAAATTTGGGATGCCCATACCGTCCACCAGGCCGAGGGTTTTCCGACGATTTTGTACATTGATCGCCATCTCATTCACGAGGTGACCTCGCCGCAGGCGTTTCAAGGTTTGCGCGACAAGAGCCTGAAACTGCGCCGCCCGGAGAATACCTTTGGTACGGTTGATCACAGCATTCCCACCACCGATCGTTCGTTGCCCATCCAAGACCCCGAAGCCGCCGGGCAGATTTCGACGTTTGAAAAAAACTGCCGGGAATTTGACGTTCGGTTTTTTGGCGCGGACAGCGACAAGCAGGGCATTATCCATGTCATTGGGCCGGAGCAAGGCTTGACGCTGCCCGGCATGACGATTGTCTGCGGAGACAGCCATACGGCCACACATGGCGCTTTCGGGGCGCTGGCGTTCGGCATCGGCACCAGTGAAATCGAGCATGTATTCGCGACGCAATGCCTGCTGCAACAACCGTCCAAAACCATGGAAATTCGTGTCGAAGGCGCGCTTTCGCCGCTGATTACCGCAAAAGATATTATCCTGGCCATCATCGCCAAAATCGGTGTGGGTGGCGGCACCGGCTACGTGCTGGAATACACCGGCAGCGCCATTCGCGCGCTGTCGATGGAAGGGCGCATGACGCTGTGCAATATGTCGATTGAAGCAGGCGCGCGGGCCGGGATGGTGGCCCCGGATGACGTGACGTTTGATTATCTGTGTGGACGTCCCTTCGCCCCGCAGGGCGAGGCGTTTGAAAAAGCCGTTGCCAACTGGAAACAACTCAAAACCGATGACGGCGCCACATACGATGCAACCGTCCTTTTGAAAGCGGAAGAGATCGAACCGATGGTGACCTATGGCACCAACCCGGGAATGGCCGTAGGCATTTCAAAAGCGGTTCCGAAAGCCGATGATTTCTCCAACGCCGAAGACAAGGCCGAATTGCAGGATGCGCTGCAATACATGGCGCTTCAGCCCGGCGTACCGATTGAAGGGACAGCGATTGATGTTGTGTTTATCGGCAGCTGCACCAATTCGCGCATTGAAGACTTGCGCGATGCCGCGCATTTTGCCAAGGGCAAAAAAGTTTCCGCCAAGGTGCGCGCCCTGGTGGTGCCGGGTTCGTATCCGGTGAAGCGTCAGGCGGAAGCCGAAGGGTTGGATCGTGTCTTTACGGAGGCCGGTTTTGAGTGGCGCGAACCGGGTTGCAGCATGTGCATCGCCATGAACGGCGATCAGATTGAAGCGGGTCAGGCCTGCGCCAGCACCAGCAACCGCAACTTCAAGGGACGTCAGGGCCAAGGTGGCCGGACGTTTCTGGTCAGCCCCCCGATGGCCGCCGCCGCCGCCATCGCCGGCAAACTCGTTGATATCAGAAAATTTCCTCTTCATTAGGGAGGGGGCGCGGGGGAGGGAACGGACCCCACATACAAAAAGGATTCGAAAGCAAATGTCCAACCTGAAGATCAATCAAATTTCCTCCTCCTGTATTCCCCTCAATCGCAACAACGTGGATACGGATCAGATTATTCCGGCGCGCTTTTTGAAAGGCACCACCAAGACAGGGCTGGGAGAAAAACTCTTTTACGACTGGCGCTATGAAGCCGACGGCTCTCGCAAGCCCGACTTTCCCCTGAATAATGTGCGGTATTCCGGCTCTATTTTGCTGGCGGCGCACAACTTTGGGTGTGGCAGTTCGCGCGAACATGCACCCTGGGCGCTGAAGGACTACGGTTTTCAGGCTGTCATTGCCATCTCGTTTGCCGATATCTTTCGCAACAACAGCCTCAAAAACCAGTTGCTGACGATTGCCTTGCCCGAGCCGGTGGTGTTGAAACTGCTGGACGATGTGGAGCAGAATCCTGCCATTGCGGTCACGATTGATCTGGCGAACCAAACCGTTCAGATCCCCGGCCAGCCGGAGCAGCGCTTTGAAATTGATCCGTATCGCAAGCAATGCCTGTTGGACGGGCTGGATGATATTGGGTATACGCTGTCGCATCTGAAAGCGATTGAGGTATTTGAAACTTCTTCTGCTTCAGCCTGATGTTTTCTTTTCTGAGGGGGCCAGCCCCCTCAAGCTCCCCCGTTGGGGACAACGTGTCCCCAAGCCCCTCCGACTCACTGAAGGATGTGTTTATATGTTTCCTTTGCACACGTTTCTTCAGGCAAGGAAAATAAGCCGGAAGGTTTACTAGAACAAGCGTCTTTTTAGATTTGTCATTCCCGCGCAGGCGGGAATCCAGGAAAAACCCTCCCGAAAGCCAACAAATTAAAACAGCGAAAGGTCCAAAATGATTCAGCCGGATGACTTAAAGAGCCTGATAGAGGCACAATTGACTGATGCCAAGGTGGATGTGCTGGACAAGACCGGCATGAGCGACCATTACATTATCCGGGTGGTTTCGGCCCAATTTGACGGTGTCAACCTGCTGGACCGCCACCGAATGGTGATGCAGTGCCTGGCGCCAGTCATGGAGGACGGTCGTCTGCATGCGGCGGAGATTCAGACCGCGCTTCCGACTTAGCCTGGCCTGGATTGAGAAGGGATTGCATTTGGGTTAGACTAGGGACGATTTCCCATATCCCAAGCAAAGGAGCCTCCGCCATGATGCAATTGGACGAAACCCGCAAAGAGCAACTGAAACAGGAAATTGAGCGCGAAATTGCCGAGCACAAGATTGTGTTCTACGGCAAAGGCACCAAGGAAATGCCCATGTGCGGTTTCACCATTGAAACCTGCCAGTTTTTCGAACAACTGGGCTACCCGTACCACGTCATCAACGCGTTGCACGATATGGAAAAACGTGCCGTACTCAGCGAAATGACGAACTGGCCCACGCTCCCGAAGGTGTTCATCAACGGCAAATTCTACGGTGATACCGATGTTTTGGGCCCGATGGCTGAAAACGGCGAACTGAAGACGCTTCTGACCGAAGTCTTCGGCAAATAGTGGTTAATAGCCAAGCCGCGCATGTCTAAAAAGACAAACGTAGTAGTTTCTACCGGTTTGGAATCGGCAGTTCTGGCTGTGCGGAAAGTGCGCGAGAATCTGGGCGTTGCTTACCTGGATGGTTTGGCGGTTTTGAAAGTCAGCGGCCCTGATGCTGTACCTTTTCTGCAGAATCGTCTCACCAACGACGTGCTGGCGCTGCAGCCAGGGCAGGGGCAACTCAATACCGCGCTGGACAGGCAGGCCAAAATCCAGGGCATATTTTCGCTGTTTCGCAATGATGCGGGCTTTTTTCTTTTGGTGGATCAGGCCGAGACAGAGAACACAGTCAGCCAAATCCTGAAATACCGCATTGTCGAGCAGGTAGAGTTACTGGATGTGACAGGCCAGTGCCATGTGTTTTCGGTGCAGGGGCCAAAATCTGAAGCGCTGCTAAAAGAGATTTTTACCGGCAACCCGCTGCCAAGTGTGGAATTCTCCTGGGTTACAGGCCAGGCCTTTGATCGATCCGTTTGCTTGATACAGCGTTCATTAAGCGGTGAAACCGGCTTTCTGCTGCTTGTGGAAACCTCGGATGCAACTGCTTTTTTAGAAAAACTGAAATCGGCAACGGCATCGCTGGATGGTATTGAAATGTCATCCGAAGTTCAAGAGGCGCTTCGGATTGAGGCGAGCATTCCACGCTTTGGAAAAGACTACGATTTTGAAACCCTCCTGCCGGAAACGGGCCTGGAGCGTCAGGCGGTGAGTTATAGCAAAGGCTGCTACCTGGGGCAGGAAACCGTGGCCCGCGTCAAAACCTACGGCCTGGTGCAACGCGCTTTAATCGGTTTGTTGTTTGAAGAGAGCGCCGCTGTTCCGCCTGAGAAGACAGACTGCCTGCTGGAGGGCAAAGTGGTCGGAACCATTCAATCCGCCGTGTTTTCGCCAACACTGAAGCGACCGATTGCGATGGCCTATTTGGGAAAAAACGAGCGAATACCGGGGCGTCAATTGGATTTGACGATTGATGGAAAGGCTTTTAAAGCAACCGTTGCGCTGCTGCCGTTTTACGATGCGCGCGATACAAACCGCAGTGCGAAGGACTTGTTGAATGAGGGACTCAAACTGTTTTCCGACGGGTTTGACGAGGAGGCGATTCGTCTGCTGCAAGAAGCCATTCAACGAGATGCCAATCTTGTCGAAGCCTATGAAGCGCTGGGGGTTATTTTAGCCCGCCATGATCGCTTTGATGAGGCGATTGCCATGATGGATAGCATCTTGAAGCTCGATCCGGATCATGTGCTGGCGCACACTAATTTGTCGGTCTTTTACATGAAAAAAGGCGACAAGGAGAAAGCCGAAGAAGAAAAGGCCAAGGCCACCATGGCCGCCTTCAGCAAAAAGGCGAAAGAATCGGGTCTGGTGTTTGATATCGAGGCCGAACGCCGTAAGAAAGAACAGACGATGCAGGATCGTATCGCCATGTTTGAGGAGGCGCTCCAATTTAACCTGGACGACCCGCTGGGGAATTTTGGCCTCGGCTCGGCCTACCTGGAGTTAAAACGCTATAGCGAGGCTATTCTCCCCTTCGAGAAAATGCTAAAAGCGCAACCCAGGCACACAGTCGCCTATCTTTCTTTGGGTAAGGCGTTGGAAGGCATCGGTGAATCGTTACGTGCGAAAGAAATCTATACAAAAGGCGTGGAAGTGGCGGCTGCCAAGGGTGATTTGATGCCCTTGAAGGAAATGCAGGCCAGGCTCGATCACTTGACGGGTGAAAAGACGCTCTGACGCATAAAACCCTATTGAAATGTTTCAGATTGTTAAAAATCGTATGTACGATTGTCAATCCTTGTAAATATTTTGTTTTTATTTTTTTAGATAAACAGTGTTCTACCCAGTTCGTTCAATATAAGAGAGAAGTGTGCAGAAATGATTAAGCAAGGCAGCCTGACCGGCAGCCCGAAGGTGTACTCGCCGTTTGCGCAGGTACCGCCAGAGGTTAGCTCGATCAATAGAACCGTCACCAGCGGTTCGGTCTTTACGCTG
>CAZXUP010000100.1:9247-9510 GCA_964643815.1 uncultured Vampirovibrionales bacterium | reverse complement strand
CGAGTGGAAAACGGTGACCGATCATGTCGCCCCGCTGCGTCGTGTGGTGCATGACGGGATGGAGCCCAAAACGATTGGCAGCGTGCATGTGTATCTCACCGGCAAAACGCTGAAGGAAATCAAGAACGCGACGCAGAATATTATTATCTGGCTGTTTATGAGCGCCTGGTTTATTTCGGTGCTGGCGGTATCGCTGAACACGTATATTTTGAACAAGCATCTGCGCACCTTTGTGCGGGGTGTCAAACGCCTCTCCACCGGCG
>CAZXUP010000100.1:1194-9237 GCA_964643815.1 uncultured Vampirovibrionales bacterium | reverse complement strand
TTTGGCTATAAAATCCTGGAGCATGATTTGTGGGGCGAGCTGGTGGCCCTGGCCGAATCGTTCAACGATATGTCCATGCGCTTGCGGGCGTACGAAGATCAAAACCTGGAAACCATTACGTTTGAGCGTAACAAGCTGAAAGCCATTTTGCTCAGTATCGCGGATGGCGTGATTGTGTGCGATATGCAGGGCAAAGTGGCGATCATCAATGATGCCGCCAGCGGCATGTTGGGCTTTAAATCCAGCGAGTGGGCCATTGGCAACAATTTGAAAGAGTATATTACCGTTGAAAACCAGCGGTGTTTCGAGCCGATTATCGGGCATTTTGAGAAACTGCAAACCGAGGATCCTGCCCGACTGCCGCAACTGCTCACCAACCGCGTGGAGATGCCTGAGACGACATTAAAAGTGATGCTTTCGCCGATTCAGGATGTCGAAGGCAACTTGCTGGGTTACGTGTTGATTTTGCATGACGTGACGAAAGAAGCGGAAGTGGACAAGATGAAAACCAGTTTCATCTCCAACGTCAGTCACGAGCTTCGCACGCCGGTCACCACCATCAAAAGTTATGTCGATACCATTTATAACCATGGCAAAGAACTCGATCAGGAGACGTATCACGAATTTATCGAGACCATTAACGTGGAAACGGATCGCTTGAAAAAGCTGGTCAACGATATTCTGGATTTCTCCCGGTTGGAAGAAGGCGCGGTGGTGTTGGAGCGCGAACTGGCGGATGTGACGCCGGTCATTAATCTCACGGTGCAATCGGTCAAAGTATTGGCCGATCAGAAAAATATCTCGCTCAGTACCGCCATCGAATCCGGCCTGCCCAAGACGTATATCAACCCCGATAGCATCGAACGCGTGCTGCGCAATCTGCTGAGCAATGCCATCAAATATACCGATGAGGGGGGGCGCATTAAGGTGCGTGCGGAAGTGACCGAACTGGGCGATGCGCTGGAGGTGGCTGTGCAGGATACGGGGATTGGCATCCCCGAAGAGCATTTGCCGCATATCTTTGATCGCTTCTACCGGGTGGAAAACAAGGTGCATACGGTTAAAGGGACGGGGTTGGGCCTGCATCTGGTCAAAATTGCTGTTGAAAAGCACCACGGCGGTGAGGTGTTCGTGAAAAGCGAAGTGGGTGCGGGCAGTACGTTTGGCTTCCGGATTCCGTTGGGTGAGCCGGGAGTAACGTTGTCGGGCGAATTGGCGTCGGGCGAGCTGGCTGCTGGCTAGCAGAGAGGCTAAAGGGGTTGTCTGTAAAATAAAAGGCCCTCTTGCGAGAGCCTTTGAATTTTACGTAAGAAAGAAAGGAATGGTTAGACTATTCATATATTATCAGACTCCATCAATTGTAGAGTCAACAAATACGTGAATATACAAGAAATTTAACAATCATCCTTTTTGTCCTTCCCGTGCAGGCGGGAATCCATCGTCAGGAGCAAACACAGACAGCCGATTTGAAAAACTCGTTTCTGCGCAGAATGGATTCCCGCCTGCACGGGAAGGACAGGAGTGGGAGCGGGTTAAGCAGCGTGGTGATCGGAGTGCTCTGCGCCGTCGCCCCCTTCGGGTGGATTGGTTTCATACTGCGCGCCCACCTGGTTCCGGCCATTTTCCTTGGCCCGGTACAAACCGGCATCCGAAAATTCAATCAGGACGTTCGGGGTTTCGCCGTGGGTGGGATAGGTGGAGACGCCACAGCTGATGGTGACGTGCTTGGCGACGCCCTCGGCAATCGGGTAGGCTTCTTCGGCGACGGCCTTGACGATTTTTTGGGCGACAATCAGGGCCTCTTCTTCGGTGGCCCGATCTAAGATAATGGCCATTTCCTCACCCCCGTACCGGGCGACGACATCCACGGTGCGCACGCTCTTTTGCAGTTTTTGGGCAACATGGCGAAGCACTTCGTCTCCGGCCTGGTGGCCGTAGGTGTCGTTGAATTTTTTGAAAAAGTCGATGTCGATGAGCACCAGTGAAAATTTGTGCTTAAAGCGGGCGGCTTGTTCAATCGAGCGCCGCATATGATCCTGAAAATAGCGGTGGTTGTACAAGCCGGTCATGCTATCCGTTGTGGCCAGCGTGTAGGTTTCTTCGTAGTCTTTGTTACGCAAAATGTACTTGATCATAAACGTGATGGTGGTGGTAATAATCAGCGCAACCAACGGCATGGCGACGTTTACCCACAAATGCAACTGCTGGTACATGGTGATGGCCGCCAGAACGTAAATAACGGCGATGTTTGCGGCAGTCAGCATGCCCGCCAAGGCTGAGCGCATCTTGAACGTCAGGCAGGCAGACAGAACACAGATCAGAACGGTCAACAACAGGTTGCTATTGGGGTCCAGACGCTTCATGAACTTGCCGTCGTTTTGGTAGATGTTGTCGAACAGGTTGGCCTGTAAAATGACGCCTGGCATGGTGGAGTGAATGGATGTGTTCTTGATGTCATAGGCGGCAACCGATGTGGCGCCCACAAAAATAATTTTATCCTGTAGCATCTTCTTCAGTGCTACATCTTCTTCGTTCAGCGGTAATCCGGCCTCCTCTTTTTTCATGGTGCGGATGACCTCCCAGGCCGGCATGGTTTTATAAGGCTTGGGTGCGTAGATGCCGTTCAGAATTTGATCCAGCTGGACTAACAGCTTTTTCGCTTTATCCAACGTGGCTTTTTCCTGTTGAATCGCGGTTTCGAGTTTTTTGCGGGTTTGTGGGTTACTGGTTTGTTTGATCTGGGTTTCCAGCTCTGTGATTTTGGCGATGTTTGCATCTCTGATCTTGGTGATTTCATATCGGTGTCTGCGGTATGTTTCCCAATCGACGTTGACGTTGTACCAGTTCACCAGAAAATCGCCATTGCTGTTGAGCGGGATATCGTAGCCTTCAAATTTCAAATGTCCGTCGGCTGTCAGTAACAGTTCTGGTTGTTTTTTGGGAAATTTAAGCTCTAATACGGCCCTTAATCCGAGATAGGGGAAATAGGCGGTTGTTATCTTCGCTTCCCGCATGTAGAGAGGGTGCCCGTAATTGTCCGTCAGATACCCTTCCTCATCCACGTGTTGTGACTTGGTTGGGTTGATCCAACTGCTTTGCGCGGCCCTGTCGTTGGCTTTTACCAGCAGGTAGCCGTCGGCGTCGGTGCGAGCCCCCTGGGTGTCGTACCATTTATCGCCGGATTGTTTTAAGGGTAGCTTGTTCGTCTTGATGAACTTGTGGTATTTGAAGCGAAAGAAAAGGGGGTTGGATCGGCTAACCCCATCATCGTCCGCGCCATGATTAATGATGCCGATGTTGCGGCCCTTGGAAAGAAGACTGGGCATGATGGACCGGTAGTTATTGAATGTCATGTGCTCGTTATCAAAAAACAGGGCGCCATCATTATCCGGCTTCAACTTGATAAAATCGTTCTTGTGTTTGCCTAGCTCCGAGCGCAGAGAAATAGATAACGGCAACAGTTTCTCAATCGCGCGTGGCGTCAAATCCTTGCCCAGCTTTTGGCTTTCAGCCAGTTCCCGGTCAAAGTTCATGCTGAGGTAGACGTTGTCGTACTGATGAAAGGCTTGGGCCAGTTGCTCATCAGCGGCTTCACTGCCTTTGCGGTGTGAGACGAACATAATATCGTAGAGCAGCAGTTTGACGCCGGCCCTGTTCATGAAATGGATCATGCGGGCATGCACGTCCCGCGACCACGGCCAGAGGCCGAATTCGTCGCTGAGCACGTTCATGGAGGCCTCATCAAACTCCAAAATCATGACATCGGAGCTGGGCCGTCCGCTGGATTCTCCCCACTGCGCCCGCAAGTCGTAGGACTTCATTTCAAATTGTTCAACCACCTTATCCAGCCTGAACAGCGTAAAAGCACCCATAATGACGCCCAGAACCACGAGGGTCAAGCCCCCGGCAACCATGTGGCTGAGAATTTGCTTTAGCGTTGATGGTTTGGCGGTATCTGGTGCGGATGATCCGGTTGATCCCATTGTGCCGCAGTCTCCATTTCGCTTGGACGCCCGGCTTCCACTCCAGACGCTGACAGGGTGCTCTTTTTTGTATGTCGGCGCAGGAAGCAGGAAATTGAATCTTTTTCCCGATTTCTGGATATCAGAAGTATATATTTAGTTACATTCGGGGGTTTTGGAGCAAGTCGGGTCGGGCTTGTTGTTTTTATTTATTTAAGAGTAGAGAGCCAGGAGTCACCCCCATGCAACAGCCCAATCACTTGCAAGAACCGAAAAATCAGGTACTGTGCGATAGTCATCATGATATTCTCTCGGTGGGACAACCGCAGCAGCGTGGGTTACTGTCCCATGTGCAGGCAGGTTCCAGCGATCCGTTGGCCACCCTGTTTCCCCAGGAAACCCTGCCGACCCAATCTTTATTGAATCATGTGCTCGTGGAACCGGCGGAAGCCCAGCCCGATTTTAAAATTGATGATGTATTGGCTGTAGATGCCGTGGTGGAGCCGCAATGGGTGATCCTGGAAAAGGACGCAAAGCTTTCTGAATGCATGTTGTGGCAGATGCAGGAAGACTATTACAAGAGCATGGGTGTGCAAGCCTGGGAAAGCAACGTGCCTTGCTATATCACCAGCAGCGCCTCCATTGCCGAGTCTTATGCCGATATGGTGATCAGCTTCCTGCAAGACTGTTTTGACCAACTGGACCTGAATGAGCCGGTCTATATCGTTGAGATGGCAACCGGACCGGGGCGTTTCAGCAACATGATGCTGTGCGAGCTGGAGCGCAAGATGCAATACTTCACCAAGCTTCAGGCTGTGCAGCTCAAATACGTGATGACCGACTTCACCGACGCCAACGTTGGCTACTGGGAAAAACATGCCAAGTTCAAACCCTTGGTGGAAAGCGGCCGTCTCGATTTTGCCATCTTCAACCCCTTGCTGGATACCGGTTTTGAGCTTTTAAACAGCAAGCAGCGCGTCTCGGCGGAAACCGTCAAGAACCCCGTGGTGGCCATCGGCAACTACTTTTTCGATTCCATCAAGCAGGATGTGTTCCGGGTAGAATCCAAACGCCTGTCGGAAGGCCTGGTGACGTTGGAGCGTAATGTCGCAGGGCTAGAATCGCCCGATGCGCCTCTGCATATCGAGCAGATTGCCCCCCGGTTCCGCTACCGCGAGCTGCGGCACGATCAATATTACACCGACGCCAAGCTGAATGCGGTTTTGAAATTTTATAAGCACAACATCAAAGACGGCACGGTGATCTTTCCGCTGGGTGCGTTTGATGTGGTGCGCAACCTGCAAGTGTTGTCCGGCAACCGCCTGATGTTGCTGTCATCCGACAAGGCCTATGCCGACTACGAGCAAATGATCAAATTCCGCCAACACGACTTTGTGTTGCACGGTGGCGCCTTCTCTTACATGATGAACTACGATGCCATTGGCCGTTATTTCCAAAACGAAGGCGGGCTTTACTTATACACTGGCGGTCGCAACATGAGCTTGCAGACCGTGTGTTTTGTAAGCCTGAACCAGTCGGATTGCGAGATGGAAAGGCTGAACTACACCTTCTCCGAGAAGGTGGATCGCGCCAATCCCATCACAACCACCTGCACGCTGCTTCCCGATGGTCGCTGGGTGAACGAATCTGCCCAGATTGATCAGTGTCTGGCCTGGATTCGCCTCAACCTGGCCGATCCCAAGATTTTCACACTGGTTGGGCAGCAGCTTGTCGATCTGATGCCGCATATTTCCACCGCGCAGGCCGCCGACTTGTTTGACCTGGTGAACCTTGCCTGGGATCGTTACTACTACTGTCCGGGCGAAGGTAATATTCCGTTCTGGCTCAGCCAGATGTATTTCTACCTAGAACATTTCGAGCAGAGCCTGAAGTGCCTGGATCAGACAATTCAGGATTTCGGTACCCACGAGGCGCTATGCTTCCTGAAAGGGCAGAATTTTGAGAAGCTGGGCCAATGGCGCTTGGCTTGCGAGATGTATGAGCTGGCGCTGGAAATGCAGCCCGAGTTTGATGAAGCCCGTCAGGCAATGGAAGCGATCCGCCCCCGGCTTGGCCTCAAATAACCCGTCTGCTGACGGCGAACGAAAGGCTTAACAAAAGCAGGGCGACGCCCGCGCAAACAAACGCCAGGTCAATCGCTTGCTCTTCATAGTGTACGGTTCGATCATGAATCTGCTCGTACACCGTGCGAAAATCGGCGGCTGAAAGCACCCGGAAATAGCTGCCGCCTCCGATGGCGGCAATCTCCCGAAGGGTCGCTTCGCTAAAGATAACCGGCAGTTCAAGCCCCTGGTACATAATCGTAGTGCCTTCCGCGCTGCCGATGCCAATGGCGTGAACGATGACCCCTTGGGCTTTGGCGTCTCGGGCCGCCTGATCCCAGGGATACCCTTCGTGGCTGTCGCCATCGCTCAGCAGCACAATCACGCGATCCGCTTTTTGTTTGGGCGGTTGGGATGAAGGTTGGATTGGCTTGGATGCGGATGATTTGGTTTCGTCTGTTGAGACTGCCGCATCCGTTTCTAAAATCTTCAGCGCCGTGTGCAGCGCGGTGCCAATTTCGGTGCGGGGTTTTAAATCCTCGCGGCGAAGCGCTTTCAGGTAGGTGACCACTTCGCCGTGTTTGCTGGTGGGTGGGCTTAAGACATAGTTGTCGCCTGCAAACACTTCCAGCCCCACACGCACATCGCGCGGCATGTTTTCTACAAAACGCACGGCGGCTTCTTTGGCTGCTGTTATGCGATCCGGCTTGATGTCTTCCGCCAGCATGCTCAGCGAAATGTCCATGACCAGCATCATATCAACCGAGTTGACCGGCACCTTGGCCACCACCGTAGGGCGCGCCAGTCCAACCATTAAACAGGCCATCAACAGGCTGGCGCCGATTGGAAATAACAACCGTTTCCAGACAGCGGGTTGTTTTTGAAGTTGTTCGACCACGGCGGTATAACTGAACTGCATGGCCAGTTGCTGGATGCGCTGGCGTTGCTGGCGCAAGTAAAAAATCCACCAGATCGGGATTAGCAACAACAGCAACAACACGGCGGGCCATGCAAAATAAAATTGACTGGCATTATGAAACCCGTTCATGCCTTGGCTCTCCGTGTCAGTAGGCGGGTCAAAATCTCGATACTGGTTTCATCGGTCGATGCGTCCAGAATAACTCCGCTATCCTGAAGTTGTTGCATAACAGTGTGTTTGCGTTGTTGCGCGGTACGTTGATAGGTTTTCAGAAACTGAGCGTTGTCGGTATCAATTTGCATCAGGTGACCGGTTTCCGGATCGATGACATCGAGCATGCCCACCTTGGCAGGCAGGGCCTCTTCCGTCGGATCGGATAAAAGCAGATACATCATTTGAGTATGACGGGAAAGCTGTCCGAGCGGCAGATGCCAACCCGAATGGAATGAGAGGAAATCACTCAAAAAAATGACGGTGGATTGTTTCTGCACCAAGTGGCTTAACTGTTGGCAGGCTGCCGGAAATGGATCGCTGGTTGGCGTGGCAACGGAACGCGATGGTTCCAGCAGGGTTTTCATCACATGTTGCACTTGTGCATAGCTGGTTTTGGGCGGCAGAATTTGGGTGCCGTTTTGCGTTATCAAAAACACGCCCAGTTTATGATGGGCCCGGTTTGCCAACAGTGCAAAAAAACCGGCCAGTTCAACGGTTAGATGCCACTTGCTTTGGCTCCGTCCAAACTGCATGGAGGCCGTTCGATCCACCACCAGCCAGAGGGTGAGTTGTTTTTCCTCATGATATTCCCGAATGTGCGGCGTGAGTGTGCGGGCAAATACATTCCAGTCGATTTTGCGAATATCATCACCCGGCACGTATTCACGCAAGTCGGCAAAATCCAGTCCCTGGCCGCGAAGCAAACTCCGTTTTTCGCCACTGTGTGCGTAACGCAGTTGAGTTTGCAGTAAGGCCTCCAGACGTTTGAGCAGTGTTTCCGGATCGTCGGGTAATTCGACTGTCTGTGGCAGGTCTGGCAAGCAGGCCAGTGGGTTCAAAATCGGCTCCAGCCAGCGGGCGAGCATGGAATTAAGTCCCTGTCAGC
>CAZXUP010000100.1:0-1184 GCA_964643815.1 uncultured Vampirovibrionales bacterium | reverse complement strand
ACAGAATTCACTCGCGACGCTAGCGGTGATGGCGGCCGCCTGCGGCGCCCATGCGGCGCTTCCCGAGGGGAAGCGACTGCTCTCGCTTGACGACATGCTGCAACGTTCCGAAGTAGAGGGCGCCGTCCTTGCGCCCGACGGCGCGGGGATGGCGGTGCAGATGGCATCCAGAATTTTATCCGCCGTTAGGCCGTTGGCCATGCCCTCGTATGACAAAATAATCCGGTGACGCAGGCAGTCATGAATCAAGCGCTCAATATCGCCTGGAATTACATACGTCCGGCCCTGCATCAGGGCCAACGCCTTGCTGGCGTTGGCCAACGCCAGCGAACCACGGGGGGACGCGCCATACAAAATGCTGGACTGGTTGGATTGTCGCGTGGCTTCAATCAGGTCCACAATATATTTCATTAGCTTGGGGTCAAGATACACCCCATGGGCCTGCTGCATGATCGAGAGCAAGCTTTCGCCGCTTAAGATGGCATCCAGTTGTGGGAGGGCGGCTTCGGTCATACGCTGGATAATGACCATTTCTTCATCGGCTTGCGGATAGGAAATCAGTAGCTTGAACAGAAAACGATCCAGTTGCGCTTCCGGCAGATTGAACGTGCCTTCCGACTCAATCGGGTTTTGCGTGGCCATCACCAAAAACGGGGCGTTCAACCCAAACGTGTCGCGCCCGATGGTGACTTGCTGCTCCTGCATGGCTTCCAGCAGGGCGCTTTGCACCTTGGCGGGCGCGCGGTTGATTTCATCCGCCAGAATAAAATTGGCGAAGATGGGGCCTTGTTCTGTCGTAAACGTGCCGCTGTTGGGGTTGTAAATTCGGGTGCCGATGAGATCGGCAGGCAGCAAGTCGGGGGTAAACTGGATGCGCTTGAACTCGACGGACATCACCTGGCTGAGGCTTTTGAGCGCCAGTGTTTTGGCGAGGCCCGGCGCGCCTTCCACCAGCACATGCCCACCGGCGATGACAGCGACTAACAGACGCTCCAGCAGGTGCTCCTGCCCGACGATAATCTTTTTCAGCTCATAGAGTACGCGCTCCAGCAGCGCCTGCGTCTCTTGTGCCTGACTTTCCGACAAACTTCCCATAGCTCTTATTGTACTACGGCCTTGCGGGCTTATCGCAATGCGGCTTCCACTGCCAATGCGGCCGTGGACACCGTGTTCCGCCCCTGAGG
>CAZXUP010000099.1:0-9621 GCA_964643815.1 uncultured Vampirovibrionales bacterium | reverse complement strand
GCCAATATCCTGGTGGGCGAGAAACTGGCGGAAGTGGCATTGATGCTGGTTCCGGTCGGTGTGCCGGTTCTGGTTATCTTTATGGAACTCGGTGTTGGTTTCTTGCAGGCGTATATTTTTGCGCTGCTCAGCACCATCTATATCAGCCTGATGATTTCCCACGGTGACGATGCTCATCACGAGCACGCGCACCATTAATTTTGGTCTGTTGTTGATTAATTAAGGAGCTACAAACCCAATGGAAAAACTCGTAGTCGGTCTCGCATCCCTTGGCCCTGGTATCGGTATCGGCCTGTTGGCTGCTGCTTATTGCAACAGCGTTTCCCGCCAACCCGAAGTGCAAGGCAAGCTGTTTCCCCACGCCATTCTGTTCGCCGGTTTGGTAGAAGCGTTGGGCCTGCTGGGTTTTGTCTCCCTGTTTCTCTAAATTTAAAGGGTATTCAAGCCAATGGCTGATGTCTTCAACTTAACCACACTGATCGTCTTTGCCAGCTTTGTCGTTTTTATGTTTGCGATGAAGGCGGTCTATTTCGATCCGATGCTCAAGCTCATGGATGAGCGCGAGCATAAAATGCGCAGGGATCGTAACAGTGCTGAAGCCCTGACTAAAGACTGTGACGCCTTGTCGTTGCAATACGATCAGGCGTTGAAGGAAGCGCAAATCAAAGGGATGTCCCTGATTCGCCAGCTTCGCCAGGATGCATCGAAATCGGCGGCGGAAGTCACCGGCAAGGCTCGGCAGGATGCCAACGCCCGGATTGAAAAGCAGCTTGAAGAGCTGAGCCAGTGGAAGGAAGAGGCGTATGCCAAACTGGCTTCCGATCGGGCCAATCTGAAAGAAGCCGTCCTGGCCAAGGTGACCCGGAAAAAAGTACCGACCGCAAGCCTCTAACATAGTTCGGAGTTCCCAATGCAATTACCTCACCTGCTCAATTCCCTGCATTTTTATCTCCTCACTGCTGGAGTGGAAGGAGAAGCGGGGCATGCCGCCGGACATCACACACCGGCAGTTGTCGGCTCTTGGGAATGGCTCCTGGAAACCAACCTTATCAACATCGCTATTGCCGTCTTGCTGATTGGCTTTTTGCTCAAAAAGCTGAACGTGGGCAGCAACATCGAGGCCAGTCGGCAGCGGATTGCCACTGACATTGAGTCGCTGGAAAAGCAAAAACAGCTTGCCCAGCAGCGTCTGGCCGAGTTGAAAAAGAAAACGGCCAGTCTCGATCAGGAAGTCGAAGCGATTTTGACGACGGCCAGAGAGTCCGCGGATAGTCTGTCCGGCGCAATTTTGCGGGATGCGAACCTGCAAGCCGAAAAAATCATTGATGCCGCCAAAAGCCGGGTGGAGCTGGAACAACGCGCCGCCGCAAAAGATCTGGAGCGCCGCCTGTTGAACGACGCGCTGGCTGATGCGCGCGAGGATTTGACCCGTTCACTGACGCCTGCGGATCAACGCAAATCGGTTGAGGCATTTTTGGATGAATTGTCCCAAAACAAGGGAGCTGGCCTATTATGAGCAATCGCTTAGGGAACACTAAAGTCGCCTCCCGTTACGCCAAGGCGTTGTTTGACAGTGTGGCTGACACCGGTGAGTTGGACACGGTCGCCAAGGATTTGACCCATATCAACGAGCTGCTGAGCCAGATCAAAGACTTGAATGCGTTTATCGAAAACCCGGCCATTCCGCAGGACGCAAAAATTCAGTTTGTGGATGAGCAATTGGCAAAGTCCGTCAACCCGTGGGTAGGCCGCTTGTTGCGTATGTTGACGGAAAACAAGCGTTTGCCGGTGTTTCCGCAGCTGGTCGAACATTTTACCGAATTGCTGAACCGGCGCGAAAACGTCACCCGCGCCGAGGTGGTGACGGCCGTTGAGCTGGAAGAAGAGCTTCGCGCCCGCATCGCAAAATCGTTGGAAGCCGCCTTGGGCTACAGCCGGGTGGAAGTTCAAAACCGCGTCGATCCCGGCATTCTGGGCGGCGCGATTATCAAGGTTCAGGATCGCGTGATTGACGGCAGCTATATCGGCCGCCTGGAAGAATTGCGCAAAAAAATCGCACAGGTTTAATGAATACAGAAAAAGGAAGAAGCAATGGCATTACGAGCAGAAGAGATTAGTTCCGTCCTTAAAGACAAGCTCGCCAGCTATGAAAGCGGCCTTGCAGTCAGCAACGTCGGCACCGTTCTGGAAGTCGGCGACGGGATTGCCCGCATCTATGGCTTGCGCGGCGCAATGTCCGGCGAGCTGGTAGAGTTCTCCGATGGCCACAACACGATGGGCATGGTCTTGAACCTGGAAGAAGACAACGTCGGCGTCGTGATTATGGGTGAGTACATCCACATTCAGGAAGGCCAGATGGTCAAATCCACCGGACGGATCGCTTCCGTTCCGTTCAGCCACGACCTGCTCGGCCGTGTCGTCAACCCGCTGGGCCAGCCGATTGACGGCAAAGGCGGCATCGAAGCAAAAGAGTTTCTGCCGGTGGATCGCAAGGCCCCCGGTATTATCGCGCGTAAATCCGTGCACCAGCCGATGCAAACCGGTATCACCGCGATTGATGCGATGACGCCCATTGGCCGCGGACAGCGCGAGTTAATCATCGGCGACCGCCAGACCGGCAAAACCGCCGTTGCGATTGACACCATCCTGAACCAGAAGGGTCAGGACGTTATTTGTATCTACTGCGCCATCGGGCAAAAATCCAGTTCCGTTGCGCAAATCATCAAGACGTTGGAAGACAACGGCGCGATGGATTACTCCATCGTGGTAGCCGCATCCGCGATTGACGCAGCCCCGCTGCAATATCTGGCGCCGTTTGCCGCCGTTACCATTGCGGAAGGCTTTATGGCCGAAGGCAAGCACGTGCTGGTGATCTACGATGACTTGACCAAGCACGCCTGGGCGTACCGCGCGATGAGCTTGCTGCTCCGTCGTCCGCCGGGCCGCGAAGCCTATCCGGGAGATGTTTTCTATCTGCACTCGCGCTTGCTGGAGCGCGCCGCGAAGCTGAACGATTCGCTGGGCGCCGGTTCCATCACCGCATTGCCAATCATCGAAACGCAAGCGGGTGACGTCTCCGCGTACATTCCGACGAACGTGATTTCGATCACCGACGGCCAAATCTTTTTGGAAGCCGACTTGTTCAACGCCGGTATCCGTCCGGCCATCAACGCCGGTATCTCGGTTTCCCGGGTCGGCGGCGCCGCGCAAACCAAGGCGATGAAAGCCGTTGCCGGCCAGTTGCGTCTGGCCTTGGCCCAATACCGCGAACTGGAAGCGTTTGCACAGTTTGCCAGCGACTTGGATAAAGCGACCCAAGATCAGTTGCGTCGCGGCCAGAAACTGGTGGAAGTCTTGAAACAGCCCCAGTACTCGCCGTTGTCGGTTGCCCAGCAGGTATCCATCCTGTTTGCCGCCAACAAGGGCTTGCTGGATGATATCGAGAGCAAGCAGATTGCCACCTTCAAAGCCGAGTGGTTCCCCTACTTCGCCGCCAACGCGTCGGAGCTGGAAGCCAAGCTGAACCAGGGCGACAAGCTGGATGACGCCGCAGAAGCCAAGCTGGTGGATGTGCTGAAGAAATTCCGCGATAGCGTGTTTACCGGCGCAAAAGCCTAAGGAGTCGGAAGGACAAAGAACATGCCGAACCTCAAGGACATTCGCCGCCGCATCAAGAGCGTCAAGAGCACCCAGAAAATTACGCAGGCCATGCGTATGGTGGCGGCCGCCAAGGTCAAACGGGCTGAAAACCGCGTAAAAGCGGCTAGGCCTTACTCCGCCGAACTGCGCAGTATTTTCAGCAGCGTTGCCAACGAGCTGAAGAATAACCTGGGTGAGCTGGGCGGTACGCGTTATGCAGAGCTGCTGAAACCCCGCCCGGTCCGCAATATCGGGATTATCGTCTACAGCTCCGATCGCGGTTTGTGCGGCAGCTACAACTCCAGCATTATCCGTCAGGCGCTACGCCTGGAGCGTGAAGCCAGAGCACGTGGCTTGAATCCCAAGTTCTACCTGGTCGGCAGCAAGGTTATTCAGGCCTTTGCCCGGTACGCGCCCGAAGCTGAAGTGTTAGGGCGCTTGGCGAATATGACCGCAGCGCCCACGGTTCAGGATGCCAACCTGATTGCTGAAAATCTGGTGGAAGCCTTTTTGAAAGGCAAGATTGATACCATCGATGTGCTGTCGACGCAGTTTGTTTCGATGATTTCTTACAAGGTGCAGATTACGCCGGTGTTGCCGGTGACTTCGCACATCGACTGGGAACCGGAACTGGTTGCATCTGGTTCTCTGTTGGCCTCCATGGGCGATCCGTTTGTGGTGTCGCCCGGTTATGTGAAGCCGGAACTGCAACTGGAGCCGGGGCTGGTTTCGGTGTTGGACAAGCTGGTACCGATGTATTTCAGCAACATCTTCTACATCTTGTTGCTGGAAGCCGCCGCCAGCGAGTTGGCCGCCCGGATGACCTCCATGACCAACGCGACCAACAACGCAGGCGACATGATTGATCGTTTGACCATCATCTACAACAAAGGCCGTCAAGCCGCTATCACCCAGGAGATTCTGGAAATCGTCGGTGGCGCCGAAGCCCTGACTTAGGCCTTTTTGTCATTCCGGCGAAGGCGGAAATTCAGACCCTTCACAGTTACAAACATTTAAAAAACCCGGTCGATTGACCGGGTTTTTTGTTGGTTCTTCTTCTTTGGATTAATTCTTCTGGGAAACCTCTAAGCCATCATGTTCAAGCTTAAAAAGTGTTCGGCCAAACTTTGGGGATAGTAATCATCGCTGCTGGCGACCCAAAAAATATTGGAGTCCTCCGCTTGGCGGTGCTTTTTGCCAAAGAACACTGCATCCGCAGCATTGGCGCTACGGGTAGCACCCGGGTAAGCGGATTGATACACCTGTGGTGTGTGAGTGATGCCGGTCATTTTTACATTCATCATTGTCATCCACCTGCCTTTCGGCTGTTGCGTTCTTTCGAGAATCTTGTCGAGTTTTCCTTCAGAACTTCTTTCAGTGTCTCATTCCAGTATCTCAGCATAAGCGACTGATATTGTGGACTGAACACTAACATAGTGTTATTAAAACACCTACTTAGTGTTTTGTAAACACGATGCGTTTATATTTCTTAACATTTCTTGCCTCATCGTTTCTACCTCAAAAACATAGCGCGAAACTGTGACTGCAAGATGACAATTGGGGCAGGGTTTGCGTATACTATGGTTGTTGCGCCCGGCATGCCGATTTTGGCCTCGGGATTCCGCAAACTCCGTGTTGTAAACAGAGAGAAGAGCACTGCCTCATGTTTGAAGTTCTCAAAAAGATTCTGCCAGACCCCAACGAGCGCAAAGTTCGTACCCGGATGCCCATTGTGGACCACATCAACGATCTGGAAGCCGAAATGCAGACGCTTTCTGATGAGCAACTACGGGCAAAAACCGATTATTTCCGGCAAATGCTGGACAACCGCGAGCGTTCGGAGAACGACAAGCGGGACAGACAGTTGGAAAAAGAAGTGCTGGACCTGATTTTGCCAGAGTCGTTTGCCGTGGTCCGCGAAGCCAGCCGCCGGGTGCTTAACATGCGTCATTTTGACGTGCAACTGCTGGGCGGTATGTTTCTGCATGATGGCGGCATCGCCGAAATGCGCACCGGAGAAGGCAAAACCCTGGTCGCCACCCTGCCCGCCTACCTCAACGCCTTAAGCGGCAAGGGTGTGCATGTCATTACCGTCAACGATTACCTGGCCCAGCGCGACGCCGAATGGATGGGTCGCCTCTACACATTCCTGGGGTTGTCCGTCGGCACGGTGCTATCGCAGCAACGCGGTTTCAACAGTTTTCTGGAGAAGAAAGAAGCCTACGCCGCCGATATTACCTACGGCACCAACAACGAATTTGGTTTTGACTACCTGCGCGATAACATGGCAGGCTCTCGCACCCAGTTGGTGCAACGGCTTTTCAACTACGCCATTATCGATGAGGTGGACAGCATCCTGATTGATGAGGCCCGGACTCCGTTGATCATCAGCGGACGTTTGGAGCAATCGGCGGATCTGTACCGCACCATGGCCCGCATTGCCCCGTTGCTGCAACCCGAGCGCGACTATACCGTGGATGAGAAAGCCCGCAATGTGATTTTGACCGAAGAGGGCATTGATCGGGCGCAAGAGCTGCTGAACATTGAAGACCTGTTCGATATCCAGCACAACATGGCGCACCACATGTTGCAGGCACTAAAAGCGAAAGAATTGTTCAAGCGCGACATTGATTATGTGGTGAAAGACAACGAAGTGGTGATCGTCGATGAGTTTACCGGTCGCCTGATGGAAGGCCGCCGCTGGAGCGATGGTTTGCACCAGTCGGTTGAGGCCAAGGAAGGCGTCAACATCCAGGACGAAACCCAAACATTGGCCAGCATCACCTTCCAAAACCTGTTCCGTCTCTATCCCAAGCTGTCTGGTATGACCGGCACCGCCTTGACCGAAGAGGCCGAATTCGGCAAGATTTATGACTTGAGCGTAACCGCCATGCCCACCAACCGTTCCGATGTCCGTAAAGACCTGTCGGACACCATCTACAAGAACGAGCAGATCAAAATGTACAAGGTGGTAGAAGAGATTGTCGACTATCATCAGCAAGGCCGCCCGGTGCTGGTGGGCACGGTTTCCATCGAGAAATCGGAAGAGATTTCCGCGCTGCTTTCCAAGCCGGTGGAAATGACCCGCCATTTGCGCGACAAGGCGGCACGTCTGCAAGCGTCATTGGGACAAGACAAACGACAAGATTTGCTGGACAAACTGGGCAGCAAGCTGAAACAACCCGAAATGGCGAGCCCCGAAGACTTTGAAGAAATCGCCAATGCCGAATCATCCGATATTGCCGTGTTTTTACAAGACATCGCAAAAACGCTCCGGGCCGTTCGCACGATTCAAAGCGGTTTGCCCCACCAGGTGTTGAACGCCAAGCATCACGAAAAAGAAGCGCTGATCGTCGCCCAGGCGGGTCGCCGTGGCGCCATTACCATTGCCACCAACATGGCGGGTCGTGGTACGGACATCTTGCTGGGCGGCAACCCGGAAGCCCTGGCAAAAAGTGAGTACGACGTATTAAACATTGATTGGCGCACTGTGCCGGAAGAAGAGTTCCAGGCCTCGGTGGCCCGCAAAAAACTGCTGACCGATTCGGATAAAGAAAAAGTGGTTGCCGCGGGCGGCTTGCATATCATTGGCACCGAACGCCATGAATCGCGCCGGATTGACAACCAGTTGCGTGGCCGTGCCGCCCGTCAAGGCGACCCCGGTTCGACCCACTTCTTCCTCTCATTGGAAGACGGCCTGATGCGCAAATTCGGCGGTGATCGCATCTCCGGCATGATGGAAATGCTGGGTGTGGAAGAAACCATGCCGATTTCCGCCGGAATGGTCTCACGCGCCATCGAGGGCGCCCAACGCAAAGTGGAAGCGTATTACTTCGATATCCGTAAAAATATTCTGCAATACGACGACGTTCTCACCGAGCAGCGCAAACTGATTTATGATCAGCGCAAAAAGGTGCTGAACGGCGAAAACCTGCGCAGTTCGATCTCGTACATGGTCACCCAGGTCATGGAACGCATTGTCAGCGAGCATCTGCCAGCAGACACCACACCGGACGACTGGGAAGAAACGGTACTGGATGAAATGCTGGCCAGCATTCACGGCATCGCGCCGCAACTGTCGCACATCAACCGCGCTACTCTGGCCGGGCAATCCCAGGCGCAACTGGTGGAGTTTTTCCGCAACGAAGGGCAAGGCGTTTACCAACGCTTGGAAGACGAACTGAAACGCGTTTCTGAAGAGCTTCAACAAACACACGGCGTCAGCCTCTCCGGCTTGGATGACGAAGAGACGGAAGAAAAACTGGCCAAACTGTCACCGGAGCAAGTGGCGGAAATCAAGCATCCGCTGCGCCGCATCGAGCGGGATATTTTGCTTTCGGTCATTGATAACCGCTGGGTCGACTACCTGCACAACCTGGATGGCGTGCGCGAGGGCATCGGCTTGCGGGCCTACGGCCAGAAGGATCCGCTGATTGAATACAAGCGCGAAGCCTTTGAAATGTTCCAGAATCTGACCTATGAAATTCAGCGCGATACGGTGATGATTCTCTGCAACACCCGCATTGAAATTCAGTTGCAGCGCCAGATGGAAGCGCCCATGGCGGAAGCGGAAGAAATGCGCCATACGCCGCTGAGTGAAGCCGTCGAACAATTGCAATCCGGTGAGGCGACACCCAACCTGCAAGTGACCGCCCCCAGCGATAGCGGGCCGGATGGTGTGGTTGAAGCGCTGCAAGCGGAAGATGCCAAACCGCGCAAGCCCAAAACCAGCAAAACAAAACCGTTTTAAAATTCAGTACGGTAACAAGAAGATGAAATTAGAAATCAGTCCAACGCTCTCTCAAAGAACTCAACAAGCCATTATCAGGACCGTTGCCCAGGGCATTGGCAACAAAAAAGAGAATGATGAATTCCTTTTAATATTTGATCCTTCCCATGCGTTTATTAACGAGCACAAATCGCTTTTGCCAGGGCTGAAAAAACTCTTTGAAGGTGCTGTTCGTTTTCCTGGCTATCGGAGATGGACAGAAGATGCGATTAAACAATTGCAGATTCATGGCGCAAAGCTCAGCCGATCAAAAAACGATCTCGTTGTCCTGAAAAAGAAATTTTTGGAACCTACGGCGAGCTTTACCAAAAGATTACTATCTTTGGCCGCATCGCTGGATAAGACTCTCTCACCACCTGATTTTGAATACTGGCGAGAGAAGATACTAAGCCACAAGTTTTAAACAGAAAATGCAGTTTCTGCCTGCTGGGATATTCAATTTATCGGGCTGCATCAATATAAGGTTATGGTCTTTTCATCCAAAACACCTGGATACCAAAAGGCTTGTCGCGATTGAACACCGGGAAAAAATTTAACCCATTTTTAATCCGGATTCGCAGGGCATTTACCGTCCGCAAACGGTTTCGCCATCGCAACAGGTGAGGGCCACCCAGTGGCAGCGTTCGCACTGGTAGTGGCCATGCACGAAAATCAGGTGGCCAAAGCACAATTCGCAGGTCATGGTTTACCTCATCACTTCCTTCTTCGATAATCGACCTGGATTCCCGCCTTCGCGGGAATGACAGGAGGGATTCAAGTTTTCATTGTCCAATCCCAATGGACTCTTACCAAGCGCCTGGCGTCGAATTGTAACGCTCTTGTTACATTATGGCCCACCCGGCCAAGGATTTGCTCGGATTTGCCGATACGAAGCCTATGAGCTTCTTTATGAACAACATTAACAGCACTATTGGCGAGAACATGCGCTTTGTCCGGGATTTCCAGGCGAACCCGGAGAAATACGCGCCAGCGCCCAAGCAGCCTTCTGCCAACGAGCAGATGATGGAAATGCTGCACCCGATGATGATGTTGATGCTCTTTCAGATGATGCAGCGGATGATGCCCCAAGCTCCGTCCGGCTTTGGCCTGCCTCAAGAGGCCTATCCGCCTTTGCTGCCAACAGGAATGCAGGGTGGACAACCCTACGGCCAGTCTTATACCCAACCCAACCAGAACCCGGCGCTGGGTTTCCT
>CAZXUP010000098.1:0-9632 GCA_964643815.1 uncultured Vampirovibrionales bacterium | reverse complement strand
GGACTGGTAGGCGTCTATCGTTATGTCGTTGTTGGTGGAGACGCTGCGCGACAAGCGGATGGAAGCTATTATGGGGAAGCCAGCCTCAACGCGGCGGGTATTCCCCGGTTGCTGTCAACCGACATGATGCCTGCGGCCAGCCCGTTTATTGTTATCAGCAATGGATTTATCTGCAAGTCCGACAGCGGAAAATCAATGGCTGCGCTGGATCAGATTACAATTGGCCCAACGGGACAACCGGCTTGCAGAGCGGGTTTTACAGCGGATGAGCTGACCCTGGTGGCGCGAGTTCAGATGCATCAAGAGGCGCCATTGGGCGCCAACCTCCGCGATCGGGCCAACCGCTTGCAGACGTTCAAGAACAGCACTCAGATACGGCTTCCGGCCAATGCGTTCGTGCCCGGCTATGGTTGGGCCAATACGACGACTGATCTGGACTTTAACCGGGTATGGGCGAACACGACCGCGGTCAATACGCCGCTAACCCTGCGTCGCGCCGTCTTTTACAACTTTACGGATAACACCGTGTACGCCGATATTCCCATTGCCGGGGCGACAACCGATATTGACGCCATGATTGGGGCCAACCAGATTCCGTCCAAGGCGGTCATTCGCCTGTATTTTGACGGGCCGTTCGATTACCGATCCATTTCACCCGGCTATGACCGCAACCTGGCTGATTGTCAGGGAGGCGGTGCGGGGAACTGTCATATCCGCGTGATGCAAAACCCCAATGCGGCAGGAAACGGTGGCGTGGCCTACTCCGGAAACACGATGATTCCGCTTTTCCCCGGCAGTACGCAGGTGATTTTACTGCCACCCTTAACCAATACACTGGCCAGCAGCACGCGGCAGGCCGTCAAAGTGGACGCCACCCGGATGAAGAGCTTCAGCGGCGCACCCGGACCGTCCGATTACACATTGATTTTCACGACCCAATAAAATAAGCAGTTTATGTAAGCATCCGATTGTTTTTTTGCTATGAAGAAAGCACACGAACCCCACGATATCGCCAAATATTTCTTTCAGTGCCTGATGCAGAACCAGTGCCACATTTGCTGGGGCTTGTTCTCGGACAGGACGCAGAAGGAATTTATCAACTGGACGATGCGGGATATTTATGAACAGCACCGGGAGGCCGCCACAACCGCCAAGCTGGGCCCGCCGGAAATCAAGCTGATGTTTGAAACCAACAACCTTGACCTGATTATCCGCTTCTGGCGGCGCTTCTTTCGGGAGAGTCGGGCGCAAAACTTTGCCAGCTATGCGTACTTCGACACCATCGACAACAATGGCAAAACAGCCACGGTGGAATCGAAGCTGATTTATGACAACGGCAAAGAGGAGCGCATTAACCTGATGATGCTGAAAGAGCGAAACGGCTGGCGTCTGGCGTATTTGGAGTCGGGCCTGCCGTTTTAACCGGTTGTTTCGTCTTTATTCGCAATCAGGAACGAGAAGGGCTGCCCGGTTTTTGCCCGGCTTGTGGTTGATGCGCCTGAAACCCACTGCGGAAAGGCGGTTCAGGATTTCCTGGTAAACAGCTTTAACCAGGCTTGGCAGGCCCATCAGCGAAATGCGGAATACGTGCGTCTGATCTTTTTTACTCTTGCTTTTACGAGTAGAGGGGATGCTTGTGAGCGCGAACTGAACCGGTAGCCTGAAGCTGAACGGGTCATATACGCTCGGGTTGTTCGGATCGGCAGGGTTGAGGATGGTATCCAGCATGGTGAGCAGTTTTTGAACCAGCGAGCTTTGCTTGTCCCCCGTTTGTACGTAGACATCCAGCTCCTGGGTGACAGGTTTCAGACTGTTTGGCAGGCCAACTGATTGGGTCTGTTTCTCCTTGGCTGGACGAGAGCCTTCAAAGCGGGGCAGGCTGGATATAGATTGCGTCATATAGATCAATATCCTGTGAATACGTATGAAACACTTATCTTTCTAAGAAAAGCGGAAGGTGGCAAAAAGTTGTCACTCACAGGCTATTTATTGCGGCTTCTTCAACAAGGAAGCCATGATATCCTATCAGGCTGTTTGAAAAATAAAACAAGTATCCCTTGATGACACGTAACCCGACTCTGTCATTCCCGCCCCTGCTTTCGCAGGGATAAACTGCAGCGGGAATCCATTATGGGACTTCCTAGAGGATGGATGCCTGCTTCCACAGGCATGACATACAGGCCGTAAGGGGAGAGTTACCAGACTATTTTTGGCGTTGATGCCATGATTTCAAGAATTCAGCCGTTTTGTCGATACAAGATTGACTCAACTGAAAATGCTGAATGCCAATATTATAATGCAGTGTATGAAAGTATCGGCAATTTTTCGGAATCGAATGCGTGGATTTACCCTGGCTGAGCTTTTAATCAGCTTGGGTATATTGGGGGTTATTTCGGTATTTACGATTCCCAAGATTGTGCTTTCGATTGGTAATAATGAAATCAAACGGAATTTCAAGGTGGCCTATACGGCGCTCTATGGTGCTCATTACCAAGCATGGGTAAAGCGTGAATATACCACGACAACTGGCGAATATTTCACATTGCTGCCGAAGTTTAATTATCTTCGTAGTGCGCTTGATGTCGGCCCTGATCTCTGGCCGCCGCCGTATGATGGTGGTGTGGCAACCTATGGCGGAGTGATGCTGCATAATGGCACGGTGCTGGCCTTGCCGGATGCGGGTGCCTGTGGCAGCGGAAACTGCAATATCCGCACATTTTATCTTGACGCTAATGGACCAGAATTGCCAAATACGGATGGGCAGGACCGTTTTTTGTTTCGTTTCAACGTCGGCACCCAAGTTGTTAATTATGGGGGGCGAGACTACAAACCCGGCGAAATCTACTGCACAAATTTGCCAAACAATTGCGCCGCCATGTTTCAGTAGTATGGAAGCAGGATTACACTACAATGGGTGCTTGCCGTTATAGGTAAAGTCTACGCCATTGGCGTTTAGCCAAAGTTGCAGTCGTCGGTCGGCTTTTTCCTCGTTGCTGCCACCGATGGTGATTTCGGATGAAGAAGTGAAAGCATCTTCATCAGCGCCACCCGCAATCGTGACGCCTTGAAACGATTTGAGTTCGTCCAGCGCCTGGTTTACGTGATCTGGCAGTACGCGGTTTCTCTGGCTGAGGGCAATATTGAACGTACCTTGAAAGCGAAGTGGGTTGGTTTGCATGATAGTTCCCTTACATGTACTGATCTAAGCTTGGTAGTCTACAAAATGGGCTTGCTTGCTCCGAAACCAGGAGGTCAGGTGCTCATCCGCCTGTTTTTCAAGAAGTTCCGGTGGAGCGTCTGGATTTTCGGATTCCATCGGCTTGATAAGCTGGATGGTTCTTGTGTTTCCGTCAACACTGCTCTTGGGGGTTACGCCGTAGGTTGTCTTTAAATGCAAAAGAAAGCGGTCCAATTCCGAGGATTCAACCGCACCCAGGGTAGAGCCGGTTCTGTTTTGCATATCGTAGGTTTTGACTTGGAATTTGCCTTGAAAGTGGAGAGGTGTGGCTTGCATCGTATTTTCCTCTTTATGAAACGTTGGGAGTACTTGTTTAAACATCCTCAGGCGCGGCGATCAAACTTGATGCCACTGCTTTTTAGCCAACTGGCAAGATGTTTGGAGGCCTCTTTTCCTTGAGGTCCACTCACTGTGATTTTGGGTAAATCGTCATTGGGATTGCCATCAATATCAACGATGAAATGCTGTATGACTTCTTCCAGTGCGTTTTGTGCAATCCCTGCCTGTTCCTGGTTGTCGTACTGGATGTTATAGATGCTTTGGAGCGGGGGGAGTTGTCCGCAGGTATAATTCAGCTCTTGTTCTTTCAGCCATTTTTCAAACTCTCGGGCGGCTTTTGGTTTGTCAAAGGTAACGGCGTTACCGTTAAGTTCGATGTCCGTTTTGTGCTTCCGGTACAAGTTGCAAAGCTCGGCCCCCAATCCGCCAGGCTGTTTGCCGAGTTCAACGACGCTGCGGTTGTCATTGGGTTGGATTTTGTACGTAATGCCTTGAAAGCGAATGGGCGTGGTTTGCATGGCGCAATTCCTTTTGAAATAAACGTGCTAAGGTGTGAAACTATGTCATCGAGAAGGGATGACATGCTCCCAAAAACATACACCACTGTAAAGTGACAAAAGTAGTAGCTTGAGGCGGACTGTTACATCCAGCAACGGTCCGGCTTTTACCTTTTCTACGCCCTAATCCAAATACAGGCAGGTGACGATTTTGTGGTTTTCGTTGGCGTATTCAATGGCGTTTTGTAGCGTGGGGCTGTCATGGGTCAGCAAAATCACCAACTGTTGCGCCTCGTCGATAATTTCCCGGTTGCACAGGCGGCTGGCGTCGGCCAGTTTCATCATGCTCCACTCGGGATGCTCGATGATATGCGGAATGCCAATGAGCTGATCCTGCACGTCGGAAGGCTGCTGCCCAATGGTTTGCGGGAGGATCACCTTGAGGAGATCGGGATTGCCGCGCATGGCGCCACGGACGGCTGCCGCGTTGGTGCCTGACGAGCCGCCGCTGGTGATCAGACGGTTGCCTTCGTGCGTCAGCGAAAACGCAAGCATTTCGATAATCTGCTGGTGGGGCAGCGGAATGTTCCGGCTCCCGATGATGGCGACGGCCTTCGACTTCTGTTGCAGCATCGACAGTTCAGCTGCCAGCTCGTCCAGCGGATCGGGCGTGTCCTGGTCCACATCGCTCTGAATCAGCACCGTTTGTTCCGACTTCTCGTCGTCAAACAAGAAATTCAGGATGCGCGGGTCGGCGTTGGTGTGGGTATGGGGGAGAACAACCGGGGAACGATGCGTCATAAGAATCTACTTTCGTCCATTCATGTTGAAACTGGGGGGCGTTTTGCCAAGCTCCTGGGTGTTCTTCAACGTATAGAGCCAGAGCCGGGCGGCGGTAATCGGTTTTTTTGATAAGAAATACCAACAGGTCATCGACAAGTCGCCGAGACAAACACTATATTATAAAAAAACCCGCCCTTTGTGCCATTTCCTTAAGAGATTTTTATCTTGCGCGCAAACGGGTTGGCGATCCCCTTGACTCGTTTGATTGGTGATTAACAGGCAGAGAGTGCCGGAGAGGCTTATGACAGACGCAACCCGTACTGGAGCAAACGCTTTGTTAGAGAACTTGAACCCCGATCAGTTGGCCGCGGTGACCCATCAACTGGGTCCGTTGCTGGTGCTGGCCGGAGCGGGCAGTGGAAAGACCCGCGTACTCACCCACCAGATTGCGCATCGCATTGAAAACGGAGCCTATCCGGGTGAAGTGATGGCGGTGACGTTCACCAACAAAGCGGCCCGCGAGATGAGGGAACGTGTGGAGCATCTGCTGGGCGAAGGCGTGGGGCGTCAGCTCTGGATTGGAACCTTTCACAGCATCTGTGGGCGCATTCTGCGGCGCGAGATTGCGAATTACACCTCCCAGGCCGGGCGCACCTGGAATAATAACTTCGTTATCTACGATGAGAACGAATCCATGGCGGCCGTCAAAGAGGTGGTGAAATCCCTCAACCTGGATGACAAGCTGTACAGCCCCAAAAATATCCGATACCTGATTTCCGGTTTCAAAAACCAGTTGATTGACGCCTACGACTACGCATCGTCTGCCAAGGATTTTAGGACCGAAAAGCTCTCGCAGATTTTTGACGGTTACGAGGCCTTGCTGTCGCGCAATAACGCGATGGATTTTGACGACATGCTGATGATCACCGTCAAGCTGTTGCAGCAGAACCCGCATGTGTTGCAGCAGTATCACGAGCGTTTCAAACACCTGCTGGTGGATGAGTTTCAGGATACGAACGATGCGCAGTACGAACTGGTGCGCTTGCTGGCCGAAGGCTGTGTGAAGGATGAGCGTACGCCCGGCCTGCATCAGCAACTTTGGCAAACCCGCTCACTCACGGTCGTTGGCGATGTCGATCAGTCTATCTATAGCTGGCGCGGGGCCAATTTCCGCATTATTCTCAACTTCCAGCAAGACTTTCCCGACGCGCGCGTCATTAAGCTGCTGCATAACTATCGCTCCACCGCCAACATTCTCGAAGTCGCCAACGCCATCATCGAGCGCAATAAAGAGCGCCTGCCGAAAGAGCTGGTTTCCGTCAAGGGGCAGGGCGAGAAAATCAACCTGTTTGAAGCCAAGGATGACCGCGAAGAGGCGTTTTATATTCTGGATCGCCTGCAGCAACTGACGACGGGCGGCCAATACAAACCGGGGCAATGCTGCATTCTGTACCGCACCAACGTACAAAGCCGCGTGTTGGAAGACGTGCTGATCTCGCGCGGGATTCCGTACATGATGGTGGGTGGCCTCAAGTTCTACGAACGCAAAGAAATCAAGGACGTGTTGGCGTATCTGACGGTGATTTTCAACGATGCCGACGGTTACAGCGTCAAGCGGATTTTGAACGTCCCCAAGCGGGGTATCGGCAAAACCTCCATCGAACTGCTGGATGCGACTGCCGATCGGCATGAGGTGACGCTGTATCAAACGCTGCGTCAGGCGGATCAGGTGGATGGCCTGAAGCCCAAAGCGGTGAAAGCCATCGGTGCGTTTGTCTCCGTGATGGAGCGGCTGAAGCGTCTGGCCAACGAAGTCACGCTGGATGAGCTGGTGACGCAAATCCTGGATTTGACCGGCTACTTTGACGAATTGAAAGCGGAAGACCCCACCGACAGCGAAGGACGCCAGGCCAACGTGCAGGAATTCATCAGTGTGGCGCGCCAGTTTCTGATTGAAAACCCGGTCACCGAAGACGGCGGCCAGCCCGGTTTGGCCGACTTCCTCACGCAAATGTCCCTGCTGAGCGATATCGACAGCTCGGAGCCGGTGGAAAACAAACTGGTGCTGATGACGTTGCACGCCTGCAAAGGCCTGGAGTATCCGGTGGTTGCCATTTGCGGCCTGGAAGAGGGGCTGTTCCCGCACTTCCGCTCGCTGAACGATTCCACGCAGATGGAAGAAGAGCGTCGGCTGATGTATGTGGGCGTGACGCGCGCGATGGATCGCTTGTTCATCACCTATGCGCGACGTCGCCTGATGATGGGCGAACTGCGCTATAGCCAGCCCAGCCGCTTCCTGAAGGAAATCCCGGCGGAGCATCTTTCCGGCTATTACTCGCTGGATCGTGAAAGCCAGAGCCGTATGAGCGAGGATGTGGATACGTTCCGCAAGCCTGCCTTGGGGAGTTCCGGCAGTTATGGCGGTTCATCATCCGGCGGCGGCTATGGCCGTTCGGGTGGTGGTTATAGCGGTTATGACCGCGACTCTGGCAATGCCAATGTCAGTGCGCATCTGCGGAATCGTAAGCCAGCCCCCACATCTCAGCGGGATACCAGCCTGCCGACGGTTTCATCCAGACCTGCGGCATCGGCAGCATCCAATCTGCCCCGGTTTAACGTGGGCGATCGCGTGGAACATGCCAAGTTCGGTCAGGGCAAGGTCAGCCAAGTGCTGGGCGAAGGCGACAAGACGATCTACAGCATCCAGTTCGATACCATCCCCGGCAAGAAACTGCTCGACCCCAAATTCGCCAAGCTGGATTTGATTTAAGTAGAAGATTATCCTATCAAATAGACAAAGCCCGCGTTTAGCGGGTTTTATTTTGGAATATTAAGGTTTTGGGAGTCTGTCGCCGTTATCTGCGGCACGGGCCAATATCCAAACAAAACCTAACGACGTAAAAAACAATAAGGCGATACCGCCTAATAGGTAGAGCACTGCATAATCTCCACGCGCTTGTATGAAGATTGTAGCTCAAAAGCGTAACAATTCAACTGTTACGTAGTATTACTTCTCCAGCTCTGGGTAATGGAAAACAGGGTCTCAGGAGATAAGGTACAGGTAATTGATTAATTACAGAGTTCTTTTTTTGCGAATTTTAGTTGCTCGGGTGTGAATTTGGAGATGATTTTGAGGGCCACCAGCCAGTCGAGTGAGATGCTATAGCATTTGGAAAGCGACTCTAAAATTTCGGGTGATGCCGAGCGTTTATCCTTTTCAATAGCCCGCAGGTTCCGACGGTCAATGCCGGTTTGTTTTTCAACCTGCCATGTGGAAAGACCCGCAGCAAGGCGAAAAAGCTCTAATCGTTTCCCGAAACTCTCTCTCATGAGCTGATTCTAATGGGCGGGAGCAACGGGGTAACGACGTCAATTTGAAGTTACATGTTTCGTTTTGTGTATTGCTTGTATCAAAAATAAAGGCTCAAAAGCCGGAATAATACAGCTTTCTATTTAACGGTGTTCAATCCGTTCTATCAACAGTAGCAGTGGGCCAGGGCGCTGGCGCTTGCTTTTGCACTGATGAGCCTTGCCTGCACAGGGATAAGCCCCAGCGCATTTAGCTTGCCTGAAGCTGGGGTTTGTGGATTCATGAAGTTTAATTACCCACTTGTTGTAAGAAGAGAAGGATATTGATACCCCATGGCGCCCATCCAGTTTGGACAAATTATCCATTTTCGGCCTGATACCCCCGAAGGTGCCGCCATTTGGACGGCCATTGAAAAGCAATGCGAATCCAATGGTGCGCCCTCCATTTTTACACCGGGCGCTTTAGGCGATACGTTTGAACTGAAACAATCGGGAGCGGAGCCGGTTGTGTTTAACAACCCCAAATGGTTTCAGATGGGCAACGATTTCAACACTGCGGACTTTTTTCTGGCGGATGGCGCAGAGAAGGATATACTGCACCAGCTCAGAATGTTCTATGGCAAACTCATAGAACATTTGTGGATCAAAAATGAAAAAACGCCTGAAAGCCAGGAATTGATTGACTCAATGGATCAACTGTATCTGGATACTGCCAAAGGGCTGGTTCAAAAATCAGAGGCGGAAAAAGGTTAAATCCGTTCCATTAAAAGCAATAGCGGGCCTGGGCGTTGACGATCATCGCTTTTATGTGCCTGCACTTCGGCATACAATGCGCCAAAGCCTTGTATTTTTAGCATCGTGCGCATGTCTTCTTCACGCAGGGAAATAGGACTATGGCTGTACACTTTTTCCAGTTGGTACTGTGTTTGCAAGATGTGGTAGTACTCGGGTGAATAAGGCATCTGGTAGTATTTTTTGCCGGTGTTGTCCTTCTTTTTGTGGGCTTGCCCAAAGTCAATCAACACAAAACGGGGTTGCAGTGTTTCCAGATGAAGGGTTTGTGTATTCAAGACGTTGGGAGAGAACACTTGTGTTGTAAATTGCCCGTTGCGAAACTGGGCGACGACGGTGGCGGCGCGGATGGTGTGATTGTCCATCGTTAATGTGCCGGGTTCAAACAAGAAGCGATCGCCGGGTTGGGCTGCCAGCTTGACGGTTTGATAGGCAAAATTGCGGGTATCGCGCTTGGCGTAGATGCTTGCGTAACGAGCCGTATCGGAGAGGGTTGGCAGTAACAACAACGTGATCAAAACGGTATAGACGATGGCCATGCGCTCTTCCGGCCACTTCGATAGCCAGCGGTTGCGGACAAAAAGCACCGCATCTTTGAGTAACACCGCAATGGCCAGAAAGAAAAACGGGTAGAGCGGCAGTAGGTATTTGGCGTTGATGAGTTGAAATTGCAGCACCACCAACAGAAACGCAAGCGGAAACGAAAACAGCACCAGCGCCTGCCGACGGTAACG
>CAZXUP010000097.1:0-9641 GCA_964643815.1 uncultured Vampirovibrionales bacterium | reverse complement strand
ACCGAGAGAAGCAACCGAAAAAAGCGGAAATGCTGTTGCGCTCTCTGAAGAATGACGCGAACACGCCCGAAGAAAAACGCGCTGTTTGGGAGTTGCTGGCCCTGATACTGAGAGCGCAAAACAAATTTGAAGAAGCCTACAGCGTCTACGATTCTCTGCAAGATGATTATCAGGCAGGGTATTGCGCCCTGATGGGCGGAAAGCTGCCCATGGTGCAACAGCGCTGGACCAAAGTACTCATGAAACGTCAAAATCACTGGTGCGTGTCGCTATACGGCATGGTGACCCAGCAATTGCGAACTTACCCCACCATTTTTCAAATCCGAAACCATTTGGAAAGCGATATCGCCAACCTTGCCAAGGCCAAGCAGTTTGCATTTCTAGACAATCTGTTGCAACACGTTGATTTTTTGACACAGCTCAATCTCGAAGCGCCCAAGTTTGCCGGACGCGCCCTGATGCATGCGGGGCTGGCCGAACAAGCAGGCCCCTTTCTGATCAAAGGACAAAAAGCGTTGCCCAACGATCCGGAAATTTATTTCCACCTGGGGCAGTTCAGCATGAGCCAAAAACACCACAAAGAAGCCCACCTGATGCTGAAGCAGTGCCTATTGATCAGCCCAACCTACTCACCCGCGCACGAATTACTCAAGCAACTACCGGAATCCGCGTAGGCCATGAAACGTATCAGCATCCTGATTCCCATCTACAACGAAGTCCGTTTTTTGAACGAGCTGCTGCAACGGGTGGAAGCCGTTGATTTTTGCGGCCTCGCCCAGGAAATTATTCTGGTGGATGACGGCTCGACCGACGGCACGCGCGACTTGCTGCCCACTTACGAAAACAGGCCCTCATACAAAGTCGTCTATCACGAGAAGAACCTGGGTAAAGGCGCCGCGCTGCGCACCGCCATTCAGCATGCCACGGGCGACATCATTGTCATTCAGGATGCGGATCTCGAATACGATCCGCGCGATTATCCCGAACTCATTCAACTCATCGTCGATAACAAGGCGGATGTCGTCTACGGCAGCCGTTTGACGGCAGGCAAGCCGGTGCGCGCGTTTAACGTGCTGCATTATTTTGGCAACAAGTTTTTGACCTTTATCACCAACATTCTCTACAACACCACGCTAACGGATATGGAAACCTGCTACAAAGCCTTTCGGGCGGATGTCATCAAGCCGATCCGGATTCGCTCGAATCGGTTTGATTTTGAGCCGGAAATTACGGCAAAAGTGTTGAAGCAAAAAGTGCGCCTGTTTGAAGCACCGATTTCCTACTGCGGGCGGGATTTTCACGAAGGCAAGAAAATCACTTGGCGCGACGGCCTCACCGCCATCTGGACGCTGCTGAAATACCGCTTCGTGGATTAAATTCATTTCAATAAAAAAGCCCTCTCACAATGAAAGGGCTTTTTTGTTTTGAGTTTTAAACTCGCTTACGTCCCGACGGTCCAGGAGTTCATGTACTCGGTCATGGCGGGGGTCAGCTTGTCGATCGTCACACCCATCGCTTTCAGCTTCAGTGTGGCGATATCCTGATCGAAGCTTTCGGGCAGGAGGTTGACGCCGTTGGACAACTTGCCCTTGTTCTTCACCAGATATTCGACCGCCAGCGCCTGGTTAGCAAAGCTCATATCCATCACGGAAGCCGGGTGGCCTTCGGCGGCGGCCAAGTTGATGAGGCGGCCTTCGCCCAGCACCAGCACGCGACGCCCGGCGGGCAAGGTGAATTCCTCCATGAACGGGCGAATCTGTTCGCGCTTGGTTGCCATCTTGGCCAGCGATTCCAGGTTCAATTCCAGATCGAAGTGGCCGGAGTTGGAAACAATCGCGCCATCTTTCATCACTTCAAAGTGATGCTTGTCGATGACGTAACGGTTGCCGGTGACAGTCACAAACACATCGCCAACCGTAGCCGCTTCAGCCATCGGCATCACGCGGAAGCCATCCATCACCGCTTCAATCGCGCGAATGGGATCGACTTCGGTGACAATCACATTGGCGCCCAGACCGCGGGCGCGCATCGCGCAACCCTTGCCGCACCAGCCGTAGCCGACCACAACCACGTTTTTGCCAGCCAACAGAATGTTGGTAGCACGAATAATACCGTCCATCGTGCTTTGGCCCGTGCCATAGCGGTTATCAAAGAAATGCTTGGTTTGCGCGTTGTTGACCGCAATGGCTGGCCAGGGCAGTTTGCCGTCTTTTTCCATCGCACGCAGACGAACAATACCCGTCGTGGTCTCTTCGGTGCTGCCAATAATGTCTTTGACTTGAGCGGCGCGCTCCTGCAACAGGGTGGCAACCACATCCGAGCCATCATCAATGATGATTTGCGGCTTGGAATCCAGCGCGATGTTGACATGCTTGTTGTAGGTCTCGATGGATTCGCCTTTGTAGGCATACACCGAGATGCCATAATCGTTTACCAGGGAGGCCGCCACGTCATCTTGGGTGCTAAGCGGATTAGAGGCAATCAGAATCGCTTCGGCGCCACCGGCTTGCAAGGTGCGAGCCAGATTGGCGGTTTCTTTCGTTACGTGCGCGCACGCCACCAGACGCATTCCAGCCAGAGGCTTCTCTTTCTCAAAACGTTCACGGATTTGAGCCAACACGGGCATATCGCGATTTGCCCATTCAATTTGTTTTTTGCCTTGTTCGGCCAGCGAAGGATCTTTAATTTCAGAGGGAATCGGGGTCATCACAGCCATTTCTGTCTCCTAATGCCTACAATTTTGGGGCCGAAAGCGCAACGCGTTCCGAGCAGCACCACTTTAGCAAAGAAGTAAGTTCCTTCCAAGAGGGGCAGGGTCGGTGCAGGGCAGGAACAGGCCCTGCGGATACTATGTTGCCCAAGTCTACAATTGATACTTGGGGTCCGTTCCCTTCTTCGATTAACCCCATCCGTAAGCCCTTCGGGCAACGGCTGGAGGTTTGCCCTGCACCGACCCTTATTCTTCGGTTAAATCCTTATTCAACGCATCGCGGGTTTTGATGATGGCGCTCAGCTCATCAATGGCATTCATGGCGGTTTGCAGCTTGAACCGCAGAATCTCATCATCTTCCAGACGCTCTTTTTGTGTCCCACGCTGCGTTGTCCGGTAGTGGTTGGCCGTCCGCCAGTAATAAATGGCATCTTCCAGATTTGTGATTGCCTTTTGAATCAGGCGATACGTGTAAAAGTGCTCTTCGCCATGCAAAAAACCATCTCGAAAGCGCAAATTCTCAGCGGATACGCCTTGCGTCAACGCGCCCAACTGCTGTAATGTCAGCGTTTGCCCGCTAAAATCCATCTTTTGTCGGACTGTCAGCAGGTTCTCACTAATGCCAGCCGCCCGCTTCAGGTAATTTCGGTACAAAGAGCGCGCCTTGATGTCCCGGCCCACAATCACCGAGGCGTTGAGGTAATTTTCCTGCGAGGCATAGGCATCCACCTTCTCCAGGTCTCGATAGACCGCCTCCAGTTCTTTCTTTTCGGAATAACTCGCCCCGGCTTTCACGGCTGACTCTGCGATTGCCCACCCGGAGAATAGTAAAACAAGGCCAAACAGGCCTATACTGATACCCACTCCAGGGGGAATGCACTTCACAAATCTCATCCACTCGGATCCTCATCGGGCTTATTCATTATTGTAGCCAGATTCGAGCCAAAGGAAAATGCAGCCGCCCGACCGTATGACTGCATGACTGCGGAAATTTTACGATCCACCCCAAAACCCACCAGAGCAGTACAAAAAGCCAAAAAAGCCTCAACAGCAGGCAATTTCAGCCTTTTGAATGTTTTTATTTAAATAAGATATATTCATGCCAAAAACACAGGCAACACTAGGAAAGAAGCGAGTCATGCCCGAAGAAAGTCAGCACCTCCGCGACAGCCTCGTCACGCTACACCGGAAAACCGGTGAAGTCCTGATTGCTTGCTACCGGCTTCTGGCGACAATGACGATTTTAGGCGCTCTATTCTTTATGATGACGCTGACAAGCTTCCAACTCATGCAACATCCCGAACAAACATTCCGCATCCAGGGCTTCAGCTTCAACTATTCCGAGTTCGCCAGCACCACATCCAACGCGCACAGCCTTGCCAATCAAGGCAAGCCGACAGACAAGCTCAAAAAAGACCCAAGCTGGGATGGTTTTATTGCCGGTCTCGGCATCGGAGCCAGCATTGGTCAAGCGTTTCCCCTAGTTGGGCATATCGTAGGCCCTGTTGTTGGGGCGTTGGTTGCCTATCAACTGGATGAGCGTATCTAATCGCTCCTGTTATCAGTGTAGATCTACCGGCCAATTCGTCTTATGGGAGACTCTATGGACTTTTCCAGACGCAAAATGGCGGTTCTCTTACACGCAAGTGGCCTATTTGCGTCTAAATCGCCTGGTCGATGCGGAACACACTCATTCCGTCTAGGATAAAGGTATTCCCGTCGAAAGGAGTTCGACGTTTTCCGTCCCCCCTATAGAGTGTGGTAGGTCGTGTACGCATGAATCTGAACGAAGAATGCCTGCTTCAGTTCTTGAAAAACGATGCCCCCTTGAAGGCAGAAACACCCCATGCGGCAGATTCTTCGAATTCTGAAGGATTTCTGCGCTCGGAGTTGAAGCGCATTTTTCGCCGAGAGCGCTATGTCTCCTTTCCACAAGCAATTCTGATCCGCCGCCCAATCCAGGCACCGCCGGAGCGGCAAGCGTAAACGCTTAAAACGCAGCCCGCAGACTTCAGATTTTACAAAAATCACCCTGAAACAGGTGATTTTTTCGTTTTTGGGTGAGGTCCTAAAAGCCGCTCAGTATAAGACTTTTTGGCCTAAATTAAAGGTTTTGAGGCATTTGCCTATAAAATATATATACAAAATACCTCTCCTCCTAACCCTCTTCTATCGCCTCTCAACTCCATTTTCAAGTCTTCACTTCAATAACAGTTAACTCCTCATAGCGCGCACAACTTCAGGCATTTTTGCAGGGTTGTGCTTTTTTCTTTTCTTCCTGTTTCACGCCATACAACGCCACCACAATAAGATGCTCCCAAAGAGAAGCACACCAACACTGCGAACACCCGAACGAAAACTTTTCTATGCCGGAAAGTCGGACGCCCGCACCTCATGCACCCACCGGCCAAACTGCCAGTGATCGTAACTGCGGCAAAAACGATACAGGTTCTCCAAAAGCTCGCACCCGGTATTGGTTTTTCCCTCAAAACCCGGATACCCGTTGCAGTCAATCAGTGCGATTTCAGCATGAATGACCTTCCCCACCACATCGTCCGGCGCGGGTGGAAACAACAACACCTGCGTCAGCCAGTCAAACAGAACGCGCTCCGGCGACATGCCTTGGTTTTCGGCCTGTCGCAACCGTTCGCTGAATGCCTTGATGATCACGCAAAATCCTTTTGAATCACATTCCTGACTGTTTGCCTTTTATTTTAGCAAACCGCTCTCTCCACAGTCCCAGCCGGACATCATGTTTCCACCGTTTACTGGAAATCCGTCGAGTAAATCCGTTTCTTGTAATAAAACTTCAGCACCGGATGCCGGTTCTCCATCTCAACCCAGGCCAGCGCCTGCCTGGGCAGCTTTTCTTTTTGGGGGGGCTTGTACGCTTCTACCCGATGAATTGGGACGACCGCCACCACCTTGCCCAAACGCTTGATGACAAACACGCGATACGACGGTGCTTTTGCATTTTGCGGATTTTGACCGACTGTTGACGTTGATGCAGCAGGCGGCAGCGATTGCACGCTGGCAGCAGCCGAAACTTGCGGAGCATTCCAAAGCCGCGCATCCACACGCGGTGAGCCGTCCATGTCGTCTCCGGCCTTGATTAAATAATAGCCCTTGGGCAGCATCAGTTGGCCATTATAAACAATGTTCCGCTCGACGCGCGCCAGTGCGTAAGGTACGTAATCCTTGTTCCGGCGATCAAAGTAGTCGTCCAGCTCTTCCGGATCGACATCCGCAAAATCACGTGGCGGCGGTGCGTGAAACGTCTGCGGCGGCTCATCGGTTCCGGCAGTGCCATGGCTACTGCCCGCATCATAAAGCACATCCCCGTTGCCGCTCACCGCGTTGGTCCAACGCATATCCCAGGCCCAAGCCGTGGAGGCTGAGAGCAGTATAGACGCACAAAGGCTGGCAACAGTGAAAGCACGCATCGACAGTTTCCTTCTCGCTCCTTATGTTTTCGGCTCTCTACGCCAGAACTTTGAAAAAGGTCGTTTTCAATGAGAATGGTCCTGCTTTCGCAGGAATGACAAGGTAGTCCTATCTAAAGCCAGCCTGCTGGGGCTGCTGGAGTTTATCCCCGCGAAGGCGGGGACGGGAATAACAGGTTAATCTCAGGCTTTGGCCGGAACGCCCTTCAGTGCGGAAATGACACCGGGAATATCATTGGACTTGAATACCGCCGAACCCGCCACCAGAACGTTTGCCCCAGCCGCGCGCACGGCGTCCGCGTTTTTGGGAGAAACCCCGCCATCCACTTCCAGAAAGATCGGACGGCCATTGATCAGTGTACGCGCCTGCGACAGTTTGTCCAGGCTGCCCGGAATAAAACTTTGGCCCCCAAAACCCGGATTAACCGACATAATCAGGATCAAATCCAGGTCATCCAGCACGTTTTCCAAGACGGAAAGCGACGTGGACGGGTTGAGGGACACCCCGGCCTTGCAGCCCAGACGACGGATCTCCGTCAGTGTGCGGTGCAGATGTGGACAGGCTTCGGCATGCACCGTGATGATGTCCGCCCCCGCATCCCGAAAGTCCGCCAGATAGCGCTCCGGCTTTTCAATCATCAGATGCACATCAAACGGCAACGTGCTGTGCGGGCGCAAGGCTTCAATCACCACCGGCCCAATGGTCAGGTTGGGCACAAACATCCCGTCCATCACATCCACATGCACCCAGTCGGCCCCGGCAGATTCGAGGCGCTGCAATTCTTCGCCCAAACGCGCGAAATCCGCCGATAGAATCGACGGCGCCACCAGTGTGCGACCGGCTTGATACTGTGGAGGAAAATTGCTCATATCAGCATTGTACTGCAAGCTCAAGCGGAAGCCGAGCCTGCCTGAAAGAAAAACACACTGAAAAATATCCATTGCCGAACCCTCGCCCGGCACGCTACGCTATTGGCAAGCAGCAACCCAAGCATGCAATGGCTCTCGTCAAAAACAACCGCTTTCTGAAAAATTTTCTCTCCACACTCTGCGGAGAACCTTTGCGCTGGATACGCGCCTCTTGGCGGGTAGAAGGCGTACAAACGGACCCTGACGCAGGCGCATTGATGGAAGCGGGGACGCCTGTGATTTACGCGCTCTGGCACGGACGGATGTACTGCCTTTTCAAAGCCGTACCGCTAGAGCGGGTCGCGATTCTGGTCAGTCCCAGCAACGACGGCGAATTTATCACCCGCCTTGCCCGTCACATCGGATTTAAGCATTTTGTGCGCGGATCGCACAAGCGAGGCGGCACCCATGCAATTTTAGGCTTGAAAAAAGCGCTTGGCGAAGAGGGGCATTCCGTCTGCTTTACCGTGGATGGGCCGCGTGGGCCACGGTATCAAGTGAAGCCGGGTATCATTCGTCTGGCCGCGCAGACAGGTGCTCCTATTATTCCGTTGGGGTCAGCCACCCGTTGGCTGCTAAAAAAATTCGACCAATCCTGGGATCATTACCACGCGCCACTGCCCGGCACATCCATACAGCTTGCCTACGGCAAACCCGTACGGGTGCCGCCGGATTTGACCGACGAGCAGATTGCAGACTATTGCAAACAGCTAGAGGCGGAGCTGATGCGCATTAACTTAGAAGTCGACGCCTACTATGGATTTAAAAATCAGGAACGTCTCTAAATTCATACTTGGGGTCCGTTCACCTCCGTAAGCCCTACGTGCAACGGCTGCGCACCCTCCCACATTTGAGCCCCCTCCCTTACAATAGGATTATTATGACGATTACGATCCCCTCTCAACGCCAAACCCTGGCCCACTCCGTCCAAAATCGCCCCATTGACGGCGTATTTTTCGGCCCCAAAGACATCCAAACGCTGGATACGCTCTTCATCGGGGTTTTTCATGGTGATGAAGCCATCAGCGGCAACCTGCTCAACCGGTTTATCGAACACCTGCAACTCGGTCGTTTTGCCAAGCAAGCCATCGATTTCCTCACAAAGCCCATCCTCATCATTCCGGTGTTAAACCCGGATGGCCTGGCTGCCAACACCCGAACCAACGCCAACGGTGTGGATCTCAACCGCAACTTTCCGGCAGGCAACTGGCTGGAAGAAAATCAGGGAAAAGTCTACTACTCTGGCCCCACTGCCGCCAGCGAACCGGAGACCCGGCTGGTGATTGATCTCATCGGACGCTATCAACCCAAAAAGATTATCACCGTGCATTGCCCTTACAAGGTTTTGAACTTTGACGGCTCCGGCAAAACCCTGGCAGAAGCGATGAGCACCGAATCTGGCTACGCCGTCGTTGAGGACATCGGCTACCCGACACCCGGCTCGTTTGGCACGTATGCGGGCAAAGAACGGCAAATTCCGGTCGTCACGCTAGAGCTGCCTCCCAACCCAGAGGACCCGAACGATCCTGAACTGCCCGCACCGGAGCCGTTTGACACCGTGTGGCAGGACAACTGGGCCTCGCTGGAAGCTGCGATTCGATTTTAAAAGCAGAAGACCTGCCCAGAAGAGGCAGGTCAAACCGCAGAGTAGATTTTCGCCTTGACTAGTCAGCGCCAGCGGGCTGATGGCCTCGCATGGCACGTTGCTTTTCCTCTTCGGAAAGCGGCGTGAAGCTCAGGCTGATACGGCGCTCATCCGGACTGAACTTGACGATGTGCGTCTTGATGGTCTGACCCACATCAATCTTGCTACCGGTCCGGTGCTCGTGATCCATGATATCTTTGCTCGGCAGCAGGGCTTCCACACCCGGAAACACTTCCACAAACGCGCCGAAGTGCTTCATGCGAGTCACAGCGCCTTCCACTTCATCACCCAGGCCCAATTGCTTGGTGACTTCGTTCCAGGGGTCAGCATGCTGACCTTTGATGGAGAGGCTGACACGCTGTTTTTCGAGATCGATGCCGATGACTTCGACCTGAATGGTATCGCCGATGCTGAGAATATCGGACGGGTGCTCGACCCAGCGCCAGGACATTTGAGACAACGGCAGCAAACCATCGACGCCGCCCAGGTCCACAAACGCGCCAAAGTCGGTGAGACGAACCACTTCACCTTCTACCACCGCGCCTTCATGCAGCTTGGCAAACAGGTCTTTGCGCTGCTCGGCCATTTGCTCGGCAATCATCTTGCGATGCGAAAGAATGATGTTGTTGCGCTGGCGATCCAGGTTGATGATCTTGGCGGGTAACTCTTGGCCGACCAATTCTTCGAGCTGTTGTTTCACACGGAGATGGCTGGACGGAATAAAGCCGCGCAGGCCCATCACATCCACCAGCAAGCCGCCTTTGACAACGGCTGTGACTTTGCACTGCACCACCACATCGCCGGCCATCAGCTCTTCCAGCTTGTTCCAGTTTTGTGCGGTGTGGACACGGCGCAGGGACAGGGTTAACTGACCTTCCGCATCCTCTTCAAACAGAATGTAGAAATCAAATTCTTCACCCACCTTGATTGTTTG
>CAZXUP010000096.1:5966-9654 GCA_964643815.1 uncultured Vampirovibrionales bacterium | reverse complement strand
GCTCTTTTTGCACGTAGCGCAAGGCGTTGAGGCGTACATCGGTCAGTTGTTCGGGATTGCTTGACAGTTGCATGGCCCGCGTCAGGGCTTCGCTGAAGCTGTCGCGAGCCTGCCCGATGGCCGCCTGATCGGCTGCGGACAAGCTGCTGTAAGCCAACGCCCGCTCATTCGAGCTATCAACACGCTTGGACGGATTAACCGATAATGAGGCGCCCACCTTGGAAAGTTCTCGCTCGTAGCGCAGATCGGCCTGCTGATACACCGCCGAATCGTACGGCTTTATCAAAATGCCGGTCTGGCCATAGGACCACACTGTTTCATCCTGCGCGGGGATACTGCTCTGGAACGCTTCCTGGCCGTTGTATTTGGGATCGGACACCGTGGAGCGCAAACCATCCACGCCATGCACAATCGGGGTTGAACCCAGGCTCTTGGCCTCCAACTGGGTCAAGCCGTAGGGTTCGTAGACACTGGGCAACAGTGTGAAATCGCTGCCCGCAAAAATACGAACGCTCGTCGCCTTGTCCGCAAAGCGGTTAGGCAAATGCACCCGCCCATTGAATTCAGACTTATTTCTGAACGCCTCAATCCAACGATCCAGGTTTTGGTTACCGGGGATATTCTTGTCCGGCTCGCCACCGGTATTGCCGACCAACACCAATTGCGCCTTGGGGTTCTCACGCAAGAAGCGCTCGGCCTCATCGACTAACAGGTTAAAGGCTTTCTGGCCGGTATCGAAGCGCGCCACCCAGCTAAACACCACCGCATCCTTATCCTGCTTCAAGCCCAACATCCGCTGCAAGGCCAGTTTGTTGGCCTGTTTGAATACCGCCATGTCGCGCTTTTTTTCGGCAGCGCTCATGTTATAGCGCAATTCGGCAAACCCATTGCCTCTCAGCAGGGGGTTAATATACGGATTGTATTCTTCCGACAAACCGTGGTGCATGTCATCCACCCGGCCCCGCGCCAGTTTTTCCTGCAAGGCATCGACAAACGACTCCCCTTTGGCCAACTCAGGCAATCTGCGTGCATAGTTGTGGTTGGCAATCAGCCGATCTGAGGAACGAATCGCCACTTCCAGCGCCGAACGATACACTTGGGGCTTTCCGGTTTCGGAATTGGTAGCCAGCAGAGGCTGAGCGACATCGTAGCTGTTATGCAGCATCAGAATTTTGGCAACCGAATCCGGCAGCAGCGCGTTTCCAATACCAAACCAGTCCTGTCCAATCGCAGCCTCAACGTCTCCGTCAAATTTTTTCACGTTCGTACCAGGCTGCACGGGCGTCGAAGCGTTTAGCTCCGGCAAGAAAGCCGCAACAGCCTGATTGAACATCTTGACATTGTTACGCATGCCTTCCTGCTCGGAAACCGTAAATCGATCCGGCGAGAGTCCCCAGACATAGTAGAGATACATTTTGTTGAGATTGCCGAAATATTTTTCATTGGCGACAGCATACACCCAGGTGCCTTGTTTCCGGCTTGAAGAGTCTCTTTGCGCTACACCCTGCGCGGGTTCAAATTTTTGCATCAATTCAAAGGTTTCCAACTGACCATCCAGGCCAGGCAGTTGCTTTTTTAATCCGGTTGGCTCAAAGCCAGAGCTTTTCAAGGGTTTCAGATAGGGCGTAATCACTCGCACATCTTTGCCGTTGCCATAAACATTGATCGCCTCGGGAACCGTTCCGGAGACTTCTCCCAATCCTCCCACCTTGCCAACTTTCCACTCCGGCGTAATCCAAACAACGTTCCTTCCGGCATCCCGAAACGCCTGCCCCGAAAACCGAATAAGCTGAGGACGGTTTACTTTGGGTTGTTGCGGCAAAACCGGCAACGACGATAACAAGTTTGGGACCGCTTGGAAACGGGGAGAAGCTGGTACGGGAGACAGCATTTATATTCCCTCTGCAATTAAACTACTCATTACAAAGATTATTCCTACTAAAATCTAAAACTCAAGCAAAAAACGCCGCTGCTGTCTCCGCCTACCAGCAAAACATAGGCAACACGTCCCATTTCCGGTAAGATTCGTAATTACCTGATCCGCCTTATACACAAGCATCAAAAAACAATGAGAGAAACAGTGTTTTGAAGCTGCAAACCATCCATCCATCAACGCCCAAGCAAGCCGACCCTCAGCCCAGCCTGCCATTGGCGCGATGCCCGCACGGGGGAGCGCCGGGAGCCTGTCCGCTATGCAGCGGCGCGGGCGGCGGTGGCGGTGGAGCCACCAAACGTGGCGCCGGACTGATGGGCTGGAACGAAGCGTATGCCTTGTGGAAATCCATTCAGGTGGCGCAAGCCCGCAATACCGATTATCTGAAAGCGAGTGCCGGAAATCAGAATCGACTGCAGAACGAAGCGTTCTCTCTCTCGTTGCGCCAGATGGCAACGGCCCTGCTGCTTCGCTTTTTGCAAGGCACAGCCCCTGCGCTGATGTTGCTGAATCGCGCAATCACCAGCCCGATTAAAACGCTGGCAAACACTGCCAATGCGTTCATACAAACCATCAACCGTCCGGTTCAGATGCTAGCAGCACGCCTGATTGATATTTCCGACAAGCTGGCCACCATATTGGGTGACGCGCGTAAGCTGCTGGATGATATCCGGCAACACAACATCGAAAATCTGAAAAGCCTGTTAGCCCGTTTTGCCTGGATTGGGCAGTTGGCAAAAATTCAGAACCTGGTGGGCAAGGTGCTGCGGCAATTCGCCACCGGCCAAATTTTCAGGAGCGTGGCGCGCAGACTCAAATCCGTTTTGGGTGGCCTGAAGCGCTTCTTCACAGCGAGCGATTCTGAATAAGAAAAGGCCCGGGCATTTGCCCAGGCCTTATAAACCAATGGAATTGCGTAGAGGGATCTTATTTGCGCGGCGGCGCCTGGTTGGCCTGTAAAGGCGCGGTCGGCGTCGTCGTTACGGTAGGCGTCAGCGTGGACGGAAGCGGTTTTTGCTGCGCGTTCGCCGGTTGCTGCTGTTGCTGAAGCTCCGTTTTGCGGGCCTGCTCTTGCAGGTTGGCAATCTTCTTGATGTATGACTGCCGTTCCTTCTCGGTCAAATCAGGACGCAAGCCCATGTAGAACTGGTAAGACACAGCGGCCTTGCCGTACTGCCGGGTTTTCTCGTACAGCTTGGAAAGCGCGAGACGGGCTTCCGGGTTGCGCGGATTTTGAGACAGCGCTTCTTCGTAATAATCGACCGAACTGCCCTTGCTGCTGCTGCGCCAGGTGTTCAGCGCTTGCGCCAGCCGCAGGGTCTTGTCGGCTTCCGTCTGAGCCTTGTTGATGCGTTCGATACCCCGCTGGGCCTTGAGATTGCCCGGTTCGGCATTTAACGCCAACTGATAGGCATCTTTCGCCCGCATCAAATCGCCATCCACCTTCAGCGTATCGCCAATCACCAGCAGCCTGTCGGCATCGCCATTGGCTCGTTGCAGCAGCCGGGTAAAGGACCGATCGGCCTCTTCGTAACGTCCCATGGACAGATAAGCCTCACCCTGAATCATTTCATCGGCCTCGCTTTGCGGCGCGATTGAAAGAATCCGGCTCAATTCGGCTTCCGACATCGCGGGCTTTCCGGCCAATTGGCTGATCCGCAGGTTGGCGAGATGCAGACGCAAGTCGTTCGGATTGAGACGCAACGCTTCCTGAATGGATTGCTCGGCGCTGACAGCGATCTGGTCAACGCCGAG
>CAZXUP010000096.1:2073-5956 GCA_964643815.1 uncultured Vampirovibrionales bacterium | reverse complement strand
CCAGATCGCTGTCAGCGCCCATCGTCTGACTCCATGTGGCCTGCTTCTGGGCCAGCACGGTCAGCGATTGGGCCATACCCTGAATGGCTTCGGAATCGTTCGGGTTTTGCCGCAACGATTCACGGAAGTACTGGAATGCCTGATCCGGCTTGTCCACGGTCAGCGCGATGCGTCCCAGCCGGTTGCGTCCGGCGGAATAATTGGGGTTCACGTTGAGCGCGCTGCGCAATTCGCCCATCGCCAATTCGCCGTCGCCGCGTCCGTCAAAAATATCGGACACCGCCATGTACGCAGGCATGAACGCCGGGTTGGTGAGGATTGCCTTGCGGTAGCTGGCAATGGCCGCCGCCGTATTGCCCTGCAATTCGTAGGCATCGCCCATTTTCGTCATCACCGCCGCGTTGCTGCGGTTCAACGAAAGCGCCGTGTTCAGGGAGTTGAGCGCCCCATGCGGATTGCCCTCTTGCAACAGTGCTTCACCCAGACGATAGTGGGCTGCATAGTTCTTGCTGTTCAGCTTGATAGCCTGGTTGAACTGCGCCTTGGCACCGGCCACATCACCCTCGGACAACATGAGAATGCCCCGGTTGAGCTTGGCTTCGGCAAAGTGGGGATCCAGATCCAGCGCTCGGTCAAACGCTTGCTTTGCCTCGGCGTTACGACCCATCAGGCGATAGGTCACGCCCAACTGGTTATGCGCCTCAGGCGATTTCGAATCGTACTTAATCGCCTGTTGCAGTTCGGACGCCGATTTCTCCAGCAATTGATCGCGCTGGGCACGATAGGTCATATCCAAAGAAGCAGTGCGATTGCGGTAAACAACCCCTTTTGCCAGATGGGCCATTGCGTTTTTAGGATTTTTAGCCAAGACCTCGTTGGCGTTTTTCTCGGCGGCGTCCAGCTTGTAAAGCTCGGCCTGCGCCACAGAAAGGGACGCCCGAGCCTGGATGTTGCGGGGATTTTTCTTCAACAGTGCGGTGTATTGATTTTCTGCCGCCTGGTATTTACCCGTCTGCAACACTTTGTCCGCTTCGCGCATTTCACGCGTATAGTTGGCGTTGGCACGGTAAACTTGCGCCGCGTCCGACGGCAATTGCAGGGGGCTCAGCGCCAGTATGGCAATGCCCAGTGCAATTGAGCAGGTTTTAAGCTGTGTTTTAATTGGGGTTATTTCAATCGTTCTCGTCATGTTCTTGTTTCTTTCATCTTGATTAAACTTTAAAGATTCAGGTTAAAAAGGTGAAAAAACTTGTTCTGGCACGCGCTCTTCATGTCGAATCATAGCGAACCCTCCTCCAGCCAGGCATCCCTCTACAGTCTAATTCAAAAAACGTCGGAGGTCTCATTTGCAGAGCCATTATCGCGCGTCAACAGTGAGACTCAAGGCGATATCTCATACGTAATCACCCCGTGTCTGAACACTCCCCACCTGAACAAAAGCCGCATTACCCCATGTGGCTATTGACTCCGGTTTTCTAGCCAACTGTCTAATATATCTCTATGCTTGAGGTTTTCTATAATCAATTCAGAAATTTCGGAATTACGTTTGTTCATTACCCCCCACCCCTTTTTTTATCAATATCAATTTGAGGTTAATTTGAGATGGAGCTTCAGGGCGACGGAAACATCCGGTTGGTTTTGGCGGAAGATTTCAAACTGGCGCGAATCGGCATCCAAATGGTTTTAAGCGGTGACCCCACCGTCTCGGTTATCGGCGACGCCAGCACGGCTGAGCAGGCACTCTTCCAGGTTCGCGATCTGGATCCGGATCTGCTGCTTCTGGACATCAGTCTCCCCGATATGAACGGCCTGGAAGTCGTTCGGGAAATTCGCCAATTTAACCAGAAAATCAAAATTATGGTCATGGCTTCCCACGAATCGGAAGAAGACGTGATTGAAGCCCTGGCCGCAGGCGCAAACGCCTACTGTCTAAAAGACGTTGTTTCCAGCCGCCTGGTGGAAGCGGTGAAACTGGTGCATGCAGGCAAGCTCTGGCTGGATCCTCGAATTGCCTCCGTGGTTTTGCATGCGTGCAACCACCAAACCCTTCGGACGAAAAAGCTTTTTCTGAAAAGCCAGGCCGGGCAAGATATCCTGCAACGCCTGCTGGAAGGTATGGAACATGAGGAGATGATGCGCGCGATGGAAATCCGGCTACATACCTCAAACCTGCCGGTTTACAGCCTGTTGAGCACCGGCATCCGCACCCCTCTCGCCCTGACAGCCGTATAAGCTACGAAACCAGTCTTGGACTGAGCGCTATTTTACTGGTTCGAGTCGAGTGCAATTTTGAAAACGTGCTGTCTAAGACTGGTGTTTCGTACTCTGTCTTTTAATGCTTTTACGCTTCCACAGGCTACTCTCCTAAGAGAGAAACCCGCCTCTTTCGAAGCGGGCTTCAAGTTTTTCGCGGTAGCCGTTACTACTTTTTCGCAACGAGCTCTTTGAATTTTTTGCCAGCGGAGAAAGCCGGAACGGTTTTCGCCGGGATTTTCAGCTCGCGGCCGGTTTGCGGGTTGCGGCCGGTGCGGGCTGCGCGTTTGCGGGGCTCGAAAGTACCGAAACCGATGAGGGTGACTTTCTTGCCTTTAGCAACGGTTTTAACGATGGTGTCAACAATTGCAGCCAACGTTTCGTCAACTTGCTTTTGGGACACTTTCGTTTTCTTAGCTACCTCTTGTACCAGTTCTTCTTTGTTCATGCGAAAAACAACTCCTCAGATATAAGTACAAAGCTAATTATAAGGGTTGTTTCGCCAAAGGCAAGTAGATCTTTTCTTCTCCCACCTAACTTCTACGGATGTAGAATGTTTTAACCCCGCTTGAGGCCTTGACTGTTGACCTTCAAGAGGCACGTCAGGCAAGCGGCGTTTCTCAAGAGCAGAGAGGATTTCCGGCGATCCGGCCCCTGTTCCCGGTCACGGGAACTTTGACGGCTTCTCAAGCAGGGCAGCGGGGAGATTAGGGGATTTTTCATCTCAAAACACCCGTCATATCTGAAAACAGATCGTACAGATGCGGCTTTCCGGCCCTTTTGCCCTCTCCATCAAAAACAAGCGGTTTACACATATATAAAGAGGGAAAAACGCGTCTCATATCCAACTTGCCTCAAACAAAAAGCACCGGAAAACCGATGCTTTTCGTAGTTTCAGTCATTTTTGCCAGGCAAGGTTCAGCCTGAGCGTTCTACACTCAACCCCGTTGCCGGGATTAAGGAAATGCTCCTCCTTTTATTAAAGATGAAATGGGGGGCCATTTCATGGTTCTTCTATCGTTTGAACATCCAGTCAGACAGTCCATCTCAACCGGATGCGCCACGATTATCGTTAATACTTGACCCTCGCCGCAATTAACCGGTCGGGCATAAAAGCACTCCCAGTCTATCAGACCGTCCTCAGCACCCACTGTCACTTACAAAAAACATGCCACCGTTTTATGTTTGGCTTATGGTTAGGAGGTGGATGCAGCTTCGATAAAGCTGTAAGAGGGGGCATTGATGCAAGCTCAATTTTATCCGATCCGGGCAGTACGTCCTGCTTCGCCTTCATTACTATCGCTCTTGCCTGCACCCGCCTTGCCCCGATTTCAGGGTGACATCGACCCATCGCCGCCATACGAACCACCGAAGCCTTCGCCGCTGGTCATGCGGACAACCGCCCGATTGGCTGATCGACTCTTTTTATCGGGCCTGCCCTGGCTGAAACGCATCCCGTTGCTTAACCGGATTCCCGGTATTGGCAGCTATTTCAGAATCAGCCGGATGGATTTTCCAGAGGCCGACCGCCTGCGGTTTCGGCTGGCCCGCAATGAAAAAACAGCGGCATTTATCGTGCCCAACCACCCGGAATATAACGACTGGGCCATCGACAAAGCCCTGTCCCGGC
>CAZXUP010000096.1:0-2063 GCA_964643815.1 uncultured Vampirovibrionales bacterium | reverse complement strand
GCCATCTGGGCGGCCTCCCATGTGGTGGGGATGCTCAGGCCAATCCGGTATTTTATTTCAAGAAACAACTTCATTGCCAACAACGGCGGCGCTGCCGCCCGCGAATACTCTATCAATCAGGCGCTCGCGGGCAAGGGGGTGCTGTTGCACTCGGAAGGCATGATGCGCTGGAACAGCAACACCGTCCACCGCCTGATGCCCGGTGTCGCCGAAATGGCGGTTGAAACCGCAATTCGCTCCATCGGGCAACACCTGAACCGACCTGTTTATACGTTGCCCGTCATCTGGAAATTCACGTTTGATGACAATGCCGAACCCGGCCTCCAGAAAGAAATCGATTACGTGTGTGAGCGCCTGAATATCTCAAAGCCGGATCAAAACCTACCCTTAGGCGAACGTTTTTACCGAATGCATCAGGCAATTTTGTCGCAACGCGATACAGCGATGGGCTTGCAGGAAGAGAAACATCTTTCGGCCAAGCCCTATTTTGAACGGAGCGAAGCGTTTCTGACACAACTCTACCAAGCCGTTCGTCCCCGATATGCTATTCAGGAAACAGACTCGATTGATCAGAAAATCCATCGGCTAAGCAAAGCCATTCACACTGAAATCAAAAATCGACTTCGGGAAAACGCATCGCCTGAAATCATCACCAGCCTAAAGCGGGATCGGGAAAAAGCAGTCGAAATGCGACGCCTTCGGGATTTCAGCCGCGACGTGTACGGCAAGCAATCGACTCTTACCCAGGAAGAAATTGCGGAAAGCCTGCAAAGCTTGAGACAGGAACTGTTGACAACCGGCCTGAGGGATCGCATCCATAACCTCCTGCCCAGGATGCCTGCTCCGCGAACTATTCATATCCGAACCGCCAACCCTATTTCCGTAACGGCCTTGGTTCGCAGAGCACAAAAAGAGGGCATCCCCCACGAAAAGCTGGCGCCGCAAGTGCTTGCCCAGGTTCATCGCGCAATGCAAAACACGCTGGACAACCTGCTTGCGGAAGTAGAACCGAAAACCGAACGGTTTCGCATGCCAAATCCGTTTTATACACCGCTTTTACTCCCCAGCGGCAACGAAAGCCGCTGAACACTCAGGGTAAACAGTCGGACTCAATGGCCCTTTCCGCCAAAAACAGGTATGATGGCGTTAGTTGTTGCGTGGCCCAACTGAGATGAGAGGCGTATCCCCATGACTATCCCCGAGCATTATAAAACGTTTTTCCGTGTTTACCTGCGTTTTGCAATCGTCATGATTATCGTGGGCTTGCTGATTGGCATCAGCTTCCAGGAATCCGCCAAGAAAACACCGTTTTCGGACACGCTTCCGGCGGGCCCGCACCTCGAAGCGATCTTTAACTTGGCAATGGTGCACGGGCATGCGTTTCTCATCGGTGTGCTGATTCCGCTGGCCATCACCTGGATGCTTTACCTGGGTGCGGCGCTGGGCTATCGCCCGCTTTCCGAAAAAACGCTGAAAATTGGCAGTTGGTTGTATCTGCCTGCCGCCGTCGGCGCCGTAGCGTTGATGCTGTACAAGGGGTATCATTTTCAGATGGGCGTGCGCGGCGGAGAACTCGACTTTGCCGCATTAAACGCCTCTTATTTTGGCGGCAGCCATTTGTTTCGAGGGTTGGCGTATGGCATCACGCACACCGCCATGGCCATCGGTCTGGGAACGATTGCTATCAGCTTCTGGCGTTCGATGTCTAGCGAAGCATCAAAATAAAAATGCTTTGGCTTAAACGTCGTCGTTCGGTGTTTCGTCGGGTGCGGTGGGTAGGCCAATCCATTCTTTGAATTGAGACATGGCGCAAGCTAACAAACTGGGTTTTTCTTGAATGAAAGCGGATAACGCAGCCAATTCCGGGCCAGGTGGAGGGATGATCGCATCGGACGTTACGAGTTGGCTCAGCACATGCACTCGGATCAACCGGATTTTTTCTTTTAGCTCGTTTGTACTTCTAGCTAGCACATAATAGCCCACTCCGGGTTTGGACGGTTTTTTGTTCCCTTTCTGATGGGAGGGACGTAGGGATATTCCAAGCTGTCGGAAGATGGCGAAGT
>CAZXUP010000095.1:8033-9694 GCA_964643815.1 uncultured Vampirovibrionales bacterium | reverse complement strand
AATCAGCCCAGATATTATCAATCGACCGCCAAGCAGAAATCTTTAGGCAAACCACTCATCTGCTAAATTCAACGCTTGCGCGGCTCACCAGCAGGCAGCCCTGGAGGCCCTGCTCAACGACGCTAAACACTGTCCCCTGATTGTCATTCCTGCGAAAGCGGGAATGACAATCAGGGTTGAAACGATGCTGACTCTCGATTCACCCTCGACGTCAGCCACCCGCTTTTTGCAGGATGTTGATGTTTTCTTCGCGCAGCTTGGGCTTTAAAATTTTGCCGGTCTGGTTCTTGGGCAACTCTTCATAAATGCGAATCGCCGCAGGCACCATAAAGCTGGGCAACTGCTCGCGGCAGAATTTTTTCAAATCGGCTTCCGTCACGGCTTGATTGGCCTCATCGGGGCGCAGTTCGACACAGGCGACAATTTCTTCACCCAGCTTTTCATCCGGCACGCCAATAACCGCCGCCTGTTGGATGGCCGGATGCTGGTAGAAGACTTCCTCGATACGCACCGGCGCAATGTTTTCTCCGGCCTTGATGATGAGATCCTTCTTGCGTCCGCCGGAAATGTACAAATGCCCCTCGGCATCAAAGCGGCCCAGGTCGCCGGTGCGGAAATAACCTTCCGTATCAAAGGCTTTGGCGGTTTCATCCGGCAGATTGTAGTAGCCCAGCATCACGTTGGGCCCTTTCACCAAAATTTCGCCTTCGGCGGATTCTTCGCCCGGCTTGCTCGGGATACGATTTCCCTGCTCGTCCACCAGCTTGATATCCACGTTGCCCAAGGGCTTTCCGACAGACTTGGGAATCGATCCGCGTTCGCGGCTGTTGACCGCCAACACCGGCGATGTTTCCGTCAATCCATAGCCTTCCAACACAATCAGATCCAGCGTACCCTCAATTTGTTTCAACAGTTTTTCCGGCAACGCCGCACCGCCCGAAATACAAACTTTCAGGCTGCGCAAGTTCTCCGGGCCGATTTTCTGGATGCTGTTGAGCAGAACACTGAACATGGTGGGCACCAGCGGCAGGATGGAGACCTGATGCTGGATCATCGTTTGCAGCATCTTTTTGGGCGCAAAGTTGGGCACCAGGTACATCGGCGCCTGGCAGCGCAACGCACACAACCCGATAATCAGGCCATAGGCGTGAAACAACGGCAACGCCAAGAGCAAGCGATCGGCCTTTTCCAGCTTAAACAACGGATCAATGCCTTCCAAATTGCTGAGCAGGTTCTTTTCCGTCAGCATCACACCCTTGGGTTTTCCGGTGGTGCCGGATGTGTACATCAGGATACGCATCGTGTCCGGTTCGCCATACGCAACGGCTTCAAACGCCGGATTGCCGCTCTCAATCGCTTCTTCGAACGACGGGTATTTGTTCGGGTCGGGCTGATTGGACACCAAAAAGGGCAGCGGCTTGCCGTCAAAATGCGGCGCAAACGCCTCGGTCGTCAGCACCAGCTTGCTGCCGGAATTCATGATGACGTAAAAAATATCTTCCGGCGGCAGCGTAATGTTGATGGGCACCACCACAGCCCCCGCGTGCAATACGGCAAAGAAACCGACCAGATACTCTTTCTGGTTCATAAACATCAACGCCACGCGATCGCCTGGCTGGATGCCCTTTGCCTGCAGAACCGATGCCATGCGGGCCACTTTT
>CAZXUP010000095.1:0-8023 GCA_964643815.1 uncultured Vampirovibrionales bacterium | reverse complement strand
TCACCCAGGGACCACTCGGCCTCATCTTCCACCAGCAACGGATAGCCGGGATCGGCTTGCTTCAGTAATTGATTAACCAAAAGGCTCATATGAGATCCCCTTTCCAAAACAGCACTTTAAATGGTTCGGTTCTGCAAGGCCAGTCTTAATTTGCCGGAGACAGCCTTTAAGCGCACCTGCGCCTCGGACAACGAAATTTTATCACAGCCCATCAGTACGGCTGGTTTCACTTGATAGCCGGTCGCATCCAGCAAACGCTCCGCCTCCTCAATCGGGACATTGGCCAACGCCGCCACCATCCGCCGGGCGCGGGCGCGCAGTTTTTGATTGGTGGGTTGCACATCCACCATCAAATTTTGATAGGTCTTGCCCGTCTGGATCATCGCGCCGGTGGTCAGCATATTCAACACCAGCTTTTGCGCGGTTCCGGCTTTCATCCGCGTCGAACCCGCAATCACTTCCGGTCCCACTTCAACGACAATGGGCTGATGCGCCGCTTGCGCCAGTTTGGAATCCGGATCGCAAGTGACGCCCGCCGTAAAGCAGCCTAACTCCCGGGCGGCTTCGACAGCGGCCACCACATACGGCGCCTGTCCGCTGGCCGAAATGCCTACGACCACATCGCCTTGTTTTATACCCGCTTTGCGCACATCCTCGATACCAGCATCCGCAGAATCTTCCGCACCTTCCACCGCCTGGCGCAACGCAAGCTCCCCACCCGCAATCATCCCTTGCACCAATTCGGGGAGAGCGCCATAGGTCGGCGGGCATTCGGACGCATCCAGCACGCCCAGACGCCCGCTGGTGCCCGCGCCGAAATAAAACAGACGGTGTCCGTTTTCAAACGCTTTTTTGATTTCATCCACCACCGTGGCAATCTGCGGAATGGCTTGCTCAACCGCTTTAGCCACCAATTGATCTTCGGCATTGATTTTCTTTAACACGTCGGCGGTGGACAGCAAGTCGATATCCGCCGTGCGGGGATTCACCTGCTCGGTCGGGATCACGTTCTGCAACGGGTTGGCTGTTTCTCTCGTTTCCATATCCAAGCTGGATTTTAGCACGGTTGCTTCACTTATAATGGGTGGGACTCATGATCAATCTGGATATCAACCATGACAACATCCACACCGTCTTCTAACATCTTGGCCCCCAAAGTTCTGGCCGTCATTCCGGCCCGGTACGCATCCACCCGGTTTCCGGGGAAACCCCTGGCCGACCTGCAAGGCAAGCCGATGATTCAACACGTGTGGGAGCGGGTTTCACAAGTCACCGGCATCGCACGGGTGATTGTCGCCACCGATGACCGGCGCATTGCCAATGCGGCAGAAACCTTTGGGGCAGAAGTGTGGCTGACCTCACCGGATCACCCCTCGGGCACGGACCGGATGTGGGAGGTAGCCCAAGGGTTGCCGGAGTTTGACTGGGTGCTAAACGTGCAAGGCGATGAGCCTTTTATCAACCCACAACACCTGCAACTCTCACTGGATGCCATTAAAACGCATCCACAGGCGGATATCATCACGCTGGTAACACCGCTAACGGATTTAGAGGCCTGGCAGGACCCCAATATCGTGAAGGCCGTACTGGCCGAAGACGGTCAAGCGCTGTATTTCTCACGTTCGCCGATACCCTACCACCGGGATGAGCCTGACGCACCCGTTCATGCCTACCGGCATATCGGCCTGTATCTGTACCGGCGCGATGCCTTGGCACGTTTCACGCAACTGCCGCCTTCCCGACTTGAAACCATTGAAAAGCTGGAGCAACTGCGAGCTTTGGAAGCCGGAATGACGATTATCGCTGTCACGGTTAGCGAATCACCCATTGGGGTAGACACTCCGGCTGATCTCATCCGGATTCTGGATTCCATCCGCTAAAGCTTCCCCTGTTTTTAAAACTGCGCTTATAATGGGTTTTATCGCCTGCCGGGTGTTTTGGCCCGGGGTGTGTCGTTTGTTAGTTAGAGTGTTAGGCAGACCCGTCGTTGGGTATATGCGTAAAACCTGCCGGATGCCGTGGAGAAGTTTGAGGTTGAGGAACCTGTTGAATTTGTCGTTGGCGCTACAGCGTGGCTTGCACGTGGCCGTGTGTCTGACACTGGCACTCGTCTTGAGCAACCCGGCAGCCGTATGGGCAACCGCCACAGAAGAACCGGGACTCAGCCTGGATACCAAACTAAACGCATTTGACGCCCTGGGCAGTCAGCCTGAACCGGTGTTGGTGAGTGAAGTACCAACCGGACCTTATATGGCAGGCGAAATCAACGATCAGGGACGCCGCCAGACTTACGCCGTCGCCAGTTACATCTCCAACTACAACAAAAAACTTTCCTGGGACGAGGTTTCCAATATTTCAAGCGCTATTGTCCAGTACAGCAGCCGCTATGGCGTGGATTACCGTTTGGTCACCAGTCTGATTGCAGTCGAGTCCGCCTTCCGGAAAGATGTGATTTCCAGTTCCGGCGCTATCGGGATGGGACAACTCAAGCCGGATACCGCCAAATGGCTGGGTGTCGTCAACCCGTTCGATCCGGTGGATAATATCGCAGGCACCACGCGCTTTCTGGCTTGGCTGGTCAAAAAATACAACGGCAACCTGGAAGCCGCGCTATCCGGCTATTACCAAGGGCCTGGCTACGTGGACCGAAACGGTATTACTCCCGTTTGCATGCCCTATCTTGAAAAAATCAACCGTGCGTTGGCAGGCTTGATTTAGAGCCTAGCTTGCAGACTGTTTGGCCAAGTTCGCAATTTTAGGCAGGTCTCGGGTTTTGTTACCCTGATAACCCGAGGAGTGGACTTGTGACAGTTCCCACGGTCAATATCAATACCATTCAAGCTTCCTCAACCGCTTCGCGCTCCAAAATGCGCGATGTGCTGCTGGATGCGGGTGGCCATGTGTACACGTTCTTTTTGAACCGCCGGATTTATCGCCCCGGTGTGGAAAAGGCGATTGAGCTGAAAGCGTTGCCCTTGCTACCGCTGATCTTGGCAACGTCAGTCATCCTGTACCACAAGGGCATGCAGGCGCAAAAGGCCAAACCGGGCGGCAGCAGACGCATGCTGCTAGAATCCGGCCTGAGTTACGCCGTGGTGGAAGGAACCCGAGGGGTTTATCCTTTATGGGGACTTGGTTTGGCAGCCTACCGGGCCGGGCGCAAGAAGACGGCGCTTGAAGCGTTGCAAGTTGGCGTCAACACCGCCGTGACGCTGGTAATGGGCTACCTGGGCCTGTTGATGTTCAAGGGCATGACCAACGCCTCACTGGAGTTTGAGAACAACCTGTTTTCACGCCATTTGAAGCATGAAGGCATTCAAGGCTGGATGCAACGGCTTTCCCAGCATCCGGACACCGAGGTTCAAAAATTGGGCAACACGCTGCTGGAGCTGCACAAAGGCCTGCAAGCCCAAAACCGGTTGTATCAGAAAGGCATGAAACCGCACTGGAAGGAAATGCAGCCTTTACTGAAGCAGGTTGCCGAACTAAAAACCGAAGCCCAGAGCCAGTTAAGCACTGTGTCGGATGCGTTGATACGTCCAAAAGGCCTCACAACGCCAAAGCTTTATATGGCGCTCAAAGAGCTGCTTTCTGAATCCCAGAGAGGGTATATCAAGATCAGCCGCGTCTTAAACCCATTGTGTGGCTATGTCCTGGTGGGATTGATGGCTGGAAGTGGCCTTGCCGCCTACCTGAACAAACAACTTGCCAATCGTTACCCGCAGTTGAAGAAGTTTAAGACACAGCCGGTCTTCTCGGAAGATATTTCATTACTACCGTCTCCCGGCACGGCGAAAAGCTTCCTGGCTCCGTCCGGCGGCAATCATGGCGGTCTGTCCGGCCCTTCGCTGTTTATCCCATCTATCTCCGACAAGCCAATGCATTAGACTGACATAAAACAGGATAACTATCCCCTTACCGCACGATGGATTCCCGCTTTCGCGGGAATGACAGAATCGGGTTACATGTCAAAGGAGTACTTGCCTAAAGCAATATAAAAGCGGCGATCCTGCCGGATCGCCGCTTTTTGTTTTTTGGTTCCTCAAGGCTAGGGAATTTACGCCACCAGCCCTAACAAACGGCCCGAACGGGCCTAGTAGTCGTCCATTCCGGGCATGCCACCGGGCATCCCGGCGGATTTTTTCTCAGGAAGATCCACGATCAGCGCTTCAGTGGTCAACAGCAAACCAGCGATACTGGCTGCGTTTTCCAGGGCGCTGCGGGTCACTTTCACCGGGTCAACCACGCCTGCCTTGAACATATCGGTATAAACGCCGTTCAGGGCATCGAAACCGACATTGGCCGCTTCTTCCTTCACCTTCTCAACGACCACCTGGCCACGGGCACCGGCGTTATCGGCGATTTGGCGGCAAGGCGCTTCGAGGGCGCGGGTCAGGATTTCAGCACCGGTGCGCTCATCACCTTCCAGCGTGTCAGCGAACTTGCGCAGCGCCACAACGGATTTCAGCAAGGCAGTACCGCCACCGGGGACGATGCCTTCTTCGATTGCCGCGCGGGTTGCGTTCAGTGCGTCTTCCAGACGGAGTTTCTTGTCTTTCAGCTCGGTTTCGGTCGCAGCGCCGACTTCGATGACGGCAACGCCACCGGCGAGTTTCGCCAGACGCTCTTGCAGCTTCTCTTTATCGTACTCGCTGTCGGACTCTTCGATTTGACGCTTGATTTGCTTCACGCGCGCTTCAACCGCAGCCTTGGTGTGCTCATCCACCACGATGATGGTGGTTTCGCGGTTAACGGTCACGCGGCGGGCTTTGCCCATTTCTTTCACCGTGAAGGATTCGAGCTTCTGGCCCAGATCTTCGGTGAACATCTGGCCACCGGTCAGGACAGCGATGTCTTCCAGCATTGCCTTGCGGCGGTCGCCAAAGCCAGGAGCCTTGACAGCCACGGCGCGGATGACTTTGCGCATGCTGTTGACCACGAGAGTCGCCAGGGCTTCGCCTTCGACATCTTCGGCAATGATCAGGATGCCGCGGCCTTCACGGGCCACTTGCTCCAGAATCGGCACCAGGTCGCACACCAGGTTGATTTTCTTGTTGACGCAGAGCACGAAGCAGTCTTCTAGTGCGGTTTCCATGCGCTCGGTGTCGGTCACGAAGTAAGGGGAGATGTAGCCTTTGTCAAACTGCATCCCTTCCACCACTTTCAACTGGGTGCCGATGGATTTGGATTCCTCAACCGTAATCACGCCTTCGTTGCCGACTTTATCCATTGCATCGGCAATCAAGTCGCCCACCACGCTGTCATTGCCAGCGGAAACAGCAGCCACTTGCGAGATGGCTTCACGGTTTTCCACTTTACGGGACTGCTTGCGCAGATCGTCAACGATCACAGCGACGGATTTATCGATACCGCGTTTGATGCCGAGCGGGTTCGCGCCAGCAACCACGTTTTTCAAGCCTTCGCGGACGATGGCTTGCGCCAGGACCGCGGCGGTGGTGGTGCCGTCACCAGCCACATCATTGGTTTTGGAGGCGACTTCGCGAATCAGCTGGGCGCCGGCGTTTTGCTGACGATCTTCCAGTTCCACTTCTTTCGCAATGGTCACACCATCGTTCACGATTTGCGGAGAACCGAATTTCTTTTCCAGTACAACGTTACGGCCTTTGGGACCCAAGGTCACCTTCACCGCATCGGCGACTGCATCGATACCGCTTTCAAGCGCGCGGCGCGCTTCTTCTTCGAATACAATGCGTTTTGCCATGATTCTTTGTCCTCTTGTTTCTAAATAACTAAAATGCTTCTAGCCTTCGATGATGCCCAGGATGTCTTTTTCGGAGAGGATTTTGACTTCTTTTTCCCCGAGTTTGACATCATTGCCGCTGTATTTGGCAAACAACACCTTGTCGCCAACCTTCACCTGGATTTCATCGCGTTTGCCGTCATCGCGCAAACGACCCGGTCCAACGGCCAGGATCAATCCTTTTTGCGGCTTCTCACGCGCAGTTTCCGGCAGGTAAATACCACCGGCGGTTTGTTCGGTCTCATCCAACACTTCCAGCACGACGCGATCGCCGAGCGGTTTCAGATTCACTTTGGTTTCAGTTGCGGGCATAACATCCTCCTTGAATATTCCATTTCAGATCATTCTGTTGCTACAGATCTTCTGAGTTGAGTGATCCATATGGTAGACAAGAGCAAAACCCTTGTCTATCCGCTTAAGGAAAACTTAATAATTGCAAGAGACCGGTTATTCAACGGAAAAGAGGGAATAGAGTTCGATTATCTGGAGGAGACGGAACGATTGCCGCAAAAGCTATGATGCCATATATAGCTGGGAATTTATAAATTTTATAAAAAGTAATGCATACCGGACTTGGTTCAGAGGAAACAGGATGAACGTTTTGTTGAACGTTAAAAACAAGAAAATGACTTGCGCCAGTGTTTTGAGCGTCATGCTGCTGGCTGTGCTCCTGTCCGGCTGTGAACCGCCAGGGGGCGCGCCCGGCGCTTCCGGTGGACGTCCAGGCGGAAAAGCTTCCAGGCCAACCAGCCAACCCAGCACCAAAAAAGCATCTCCAAAAACCGCCGCACCCGGCACAAAAACTGCCGGACCCATCGCGGCCATCCCGGGCGCCTCCAAGACTCCTGTCATAGCAGTCCCTCCAGGCAAGAACGCACCGGCGTCACCGCCGGGAGACAAACCGTTGCTGGGTCTGCCGGACAAAATAGAGCAAGCCGGCAACACCGTTGAGTTGGCCTCGGCTATTCTTACCGCCGGGACCAACCCTTTTATGGATCGACTGCCAAAACCCTTGATTGCCGAAGTTGGAAGCGGTGATGTAAGCCCTGCACAGCCTCTCGGCGATCCGTTCGAAGGGATTAACCTGATGGGCATCGTCTATCATCCCCAAAACCCATTGGCCCTGATTTCGACGGAAACAGACGGCAAAAGCCAACTCATCCGCAAAGACACAGATGTTGCGCTGCCCGGCGGGCTGGCCCATGTCACAAACATCACGCGTGATGGCGTCGAATTTCAGTTACAAGGGGGCAGCAAGGAAAAAAGAACCTTCAACCTGCCCAATATCATTGAATTTGCCGCAACCGGGAAAGAATCAGGCAGCAGCCCCGTCAGCACGGGGACAAACAATCTGACTGGAGGGAATGAGCTGTCCAACCTGAAAAAGCTTTCTGGCAGCAATGACCCTGCCGATGTTGTTTTAAAAGAACCCTAATGGAGTGAGCGCCGCATGAAGAGGAAGAGCCAGCATCAAAATCACAAGGCCATTTGGCCGCAGACCCTGACGGTCCGCAGGGCTGTTTCGGCTGCACTGACCCTGAGTCTGCTATGCCCGCTATCCGGCATGTTCGGCTACGCCCAAACCCTGGATACTACAACCTCTGCATCCAAATCCGTCCGAGGACAGGTTTCCATTTCCAGAGAAGTGAATGCAGCCACCGCCAATGACACGATCGATTTGAACCTGCGCGACGAGAACCTGCGGAGCATTTTGTACGCGCTGGCCGAAGCAGGTCATTTCAACCTGATCCTGGACGAGTCCGTTACAGGCACGTTGACGGTTGACATCAAAAATATTTCGGTCAACAAGGCGCTGGAATACATTTTTACGCTGGCCGATCTCAGCTACACAAAAGACGGCAACACCATTATTGTGACCACCAACGCCGATGCCCGTGAGAAAAACCTGACCGCCAAAACGTTCAAGGCCATTCCGGTTTTGTACCGGGATGCCGGCACGATTGCGGCCCAGTTGAATTCAACCATTTTTAGCGTACCCAGGCCTGGTGGCAGCACAACGTCTCTCGCTGCTGCCGATTTGGACAGCAACTCGCTCCTGATCCTGGGGACCGATTCGGATATGAAACTGGCGGCGGATGCGCTGCGAGAACTGGATGTGCCCAGAAACCGCAAGGTATACCACATTAAACACAACACACCGACTTACGTAGCCTCTGTTCTGGTAGCCAACTTCTTCACCAATAACGGCATCACTTCCTTCGGTACAAATGGCGCCAGCTGCTCCGCCTGCGGCGCCATTTG
>CAZXUP010000094.1:8939-9736 GCA_964643815.1 uncultured Vampirovibrionales bacterium | reverse complement strand
GAAGGTTGCGGGTTCGAGCCCCGTCCTCCGCTCCATTTCTTCAAATTGTGAAGTGTTTATCGACTCCCCAGTTTAAAGAGACAAAACAGATAAAAGCCCCACCACTAGGGGCTTTTGTCGTTTTTAGCAACGTCTCGCTTTTCGGCTCGGCTTTTACTTCCAATGGCCTGGCGGTTGTGGGATTATGAAAGGATACTGAACCACGTTAGGAGATGCTCATTGATGTTTCGCCCCTGTTTTATCAAAGTGCTTTTATTAACGCTGCTAAACCCCATAGGGGCCTGGGCAGACAAGCTGCACGCCTACAATAACAACAGAGTGTATTACATGAGCGATAATGGGAAGCTCTATGAATGGTTCATCACCTATCCTATGAGCCCAACCGCGAAAATGACGCAAGCAATCACCCATTTGCCCTTTGAGCATAAACTGCTGGATATCGTGAATACCGATTTATACATCAGCGAGAATCATCAGCTTTGGAACATATCCCAAGGAAAAGCGACCCCACACAAGGCATTTAATGTTGAATACGACTTTAATCAGCGCTTATGGAAAAAATTGGCCCCGTTGCATAACAGCCATTGCGGCCTGGATACCTCCGGCACGATTGTGTGCTGGGGTTACCATGTGCCCAGTGTGAAAGAGGTCGCTAAGGAGCCCATGGCGATTGGTTTGTCTGAGCGCTACAAAGATATGGCGGCGGCTGGATATGGCAAGAACAGGGCAGGCACGGTGTGCGCCATCCGGGAATCGGATGAATCGATTTGGTGTGTGGGCCACAACCCTATGACGCG
>CAZXUP010000094.1:0-8929 GCA_964643815.1 uncultured Vampirovibrionales bacterium | reverse complement strand
GATGAACCGCCAAAGGACACAGGGACAACGGAGTCCTATAGTTCGTTGAGCGATTTTTTCGGCCAGTCGACAGATGCGTATCCCACGACGGCGACTCGCGTCAACGTGGCAGGGCGCTTTCGTTCCATAACCAGCTTTGGATCGACTGAAACATTCTGCGCCCTCAGGACAGACAACACCCTTTGGTGCTGGGGAGAGAGAGAACCGCTGACTTTATCGGGAAGAACGAATAACCCGGGCTGGCAATTTTCAGGCGTTGAGGAAGAGCGGAAATGGCATGACATGGCTGAATTCTCGAAACAATACAGTGTTGACAAGTTTGACAAGCTTTTCAAGCCTGTCCCCGGCTCATACACATTGACGCCAACCCAGCTCCCTCTGCCCTTTAAGGTGACCATGTTCAAAACAGGCTCCAGAACAGCCGCTGTTTTAGACGAGAAGGGAAGCATTTGGGTCTGGGGATGGGGCAAGAAAAAAATAGATAATCCCGACCAGTGGGATGATAATTCCTTTCCCTTTAACTTTGGCCAATCTCGGCTCAATGACGTGGCCGCGTTGACGAATATTCCAGGCACCGTCGGCTTTACGGAGATCTCACTCGCGCGCGAAAGTTTAGCGGCGAGCAAACAGGATGGCAAAACGTTGTGGCTGTGGGATCTGCGTCACCGCATCTGCGCTGGCGAGTGCCCAACGCCGTATGACAAGCCCCACCAAATGAAGATACCTGATTAGTCAATCGGGGGTTTTTTGATTTCTACGCCCGCAACACACCTATCACCCAAATCCACAGCACGGCCAGGCTGACCAGCCCGCAAAGGCCGTGCAGCACAATGAGCGTCTTGGCTCGCCCGTTTGTATGCCAGGCGGGATACGTGTTTTTCCACAAGCAGGTTGCCGTAAAGCCAAAGGCGAACAGCACGGCAATTGGCAGTAACAGCAACAGCGGCGCGTATTGCAGGCAGCACTCCGGCTGCACACCGGGCGGCGGTTGAACGGGCGGAAACATCAGCATCAGCGCGCCAAACAGTGTGACCAGGCTTAGCCCCAGCCCTATCAATCCCAATACGATGGAAAGCAGGCGTTTCGGCATCGGCTATTTTGCGGCGCAGCGAGAGACTTCCTGGCCGTTTTTCAGCAGGATGAACACGGGATTGCTTGCCTCTCGCAGATTTTTGTTGAAGTTTTCAGAAGCGACGTTGTCGTCATAATAGGTTGCGCCACAGATCGTCCTGGGGATGGTGTAATCTTTTGTTGGGGTTTTACTGACATTTTCTGGGCCAACATAGCCCGCAATACCGACATATTCCACCTGGTAATACTCAAATTCCCCTTTCGGGCCTTGCCCCTGTAATTGGGTGGCCAGTTTTTTGACCTCGGCCTCCTGTTGCGCCAGTTGGCGTTTCAGTTCATTCATGCGCAGGAAAGCGCGGCTGGCGGCCTCGTGGTTATAGCCGGAACCCGCCGCGCAGGACAGGTTTTTCGCCATTAGCAGGGCCTGACCCACATCAGACCTGCCGGTTTTCAAAAACTGTTCATATTCCTGACGCGCAGCCTTGGCCGCTGTATTTTTGGTGTTGAACGCCTGAATCCGCGCATTAAGCGCAGCGTTACGGGCGTTATGGTTATCTGCTTCCGCCTGGATAACGTAGCCTCTCGCCATCAAGGCTTTTTCCTCCTGTGCAAGCGCCGCTTTTTCGCTCATCAAGCGACTGGACTCGGCCTCCAGCCCAGCGGTGTTCATCTTGGCCTTGCAACTATTGCCCACTTTTTGCATTTCTTGCAGCAGGGCCGCATCGGCCTCCTCCAGGGATTTTTTCGTCGCCGCCAGGGTGTTTTGGCGTATTTGCAGCTCTTGTTGCTGCAAGGTCTGGTTGGGCGATCCCGCCCCGCTCGCACCCTGACCTTTGGTTATCGGCGACAGATGGGCTGATTCCTGCTTTGTGCCGGACGGCGTGTTGTATGACGTTTGCCCCGTGCTGGTTGTTTGCGGGGCTGACGATGCAACGGTCGATGAGGTTCTTGGTTCGTCGGACGGCGTGTTGCTTGCCGTTTGCTTCGAGCCGGTCGTTTTGTTCGGCGCTGACGATGCAACCGTCTGTGGGAAGGTCGCAGCAGCCGGTGACGGCTTGACGGGAGGGCCTTCAACGATTAGGCCATCACCCATGTGGGCCAATACTTTTCCACTGTTGGCGTCAACCAGGCGAACGGCCACGGGGACACTTCCCGCAAGGCCGCTTGTGCTGAAGCGCACACTGGACGCATTGGCTTCGTTCGCCAGCTTGGATTGATACAGTTCGCCCTTCACCAGCCACTCCACACGCACGGTGTCGTTCCAATCACCAACGGGGCTGATACTAAAGGCCACCATCTGGCCCGGCTTGACGCTTTCTGGGAGTGATTCCCCGTTGACTTGATGAAGAAATCTCCACACCCGATTACCCAGCCCGGCTGGTGTGGCGGCAACGTCGGGAGCAAACGGTTTTTCCAGGTCGGCCCATCGGGCGTTGCGAGCCTGCCTTTCCTGTTCCTGGGCAATCGCCACGGCCTGTCGCTCGTTATGGGCGGCCATGGTAGCGCCCACCATTTCTTTCGCCAGCTCGAACGGCCCCATAACCGGTGCCGTGGCCATGTTCCACAACACGTCTGAAACGCCCTCACTGCTGGCCCGAACGAAAGACAAAACCGGACTAACGCTTTTGCCTTCGCGGATGGCTTTGAGAATACGCTCCTTTTCCTTGTCATCGGCTGCCAGGCCGCTTTGGAAACCGGCTGTGAACCCCATGATATCCACCACATTGGCCCCGGCGATTTTGCCCGCCTGCTCCAGCGCGTCATCGTCGTGATCGAGATTGAAAAACAGATGCTGGCCCTCGCTCATCTGCTTGTGGGTTTCCATCACTCCCAGGAAAACACCCGCAACATCCGCCACCTTCCCGGCGCGGACAAGGTGCTTGTTGGGCGACTGGGCGGCAGGACTGGCCGGTTGGTTGGCCGAATCCGCCGGTGATGGCGTGGACGCCACTGGCCTGGCCAGCTTAAGCGATTCAATCTGCCCTTGCATCTTGGCGTTAAAGTCGTTGAGATCCTGATAGCCCAATTTCTTCAGCTTGGCTTCCACCTGGGCGATGTCGGTTCGACTGCTGCCATCGACGCTGCTCAAAATGTTCCCGGCTTCCTCAAAGGCCGTCCGGGGCTTGCCCACATCAAACCCCTGGCGCTCGTAAGCCCCCCGAAGCTCCTGGAGCGACGTGACGCCTTTCCTGATCTGGGCGGCGGCTTCGGTTTTGTGCATGCTGACTTGATCCTGAATCCGCGCCCGTTCCGAGCGACTCAGGCCAGGCGTCTCCCGGAGTTTTTTCTCCAGATCCTGGGCCTTGCGAAGCTGCTCATGGCCTTTTTCATAATACATGTGGGACAAGCCTTCAGCATCCCGCAGGACGGCCCGCTCGCTCAAGGGCTTGAACGTGCCGTCGGCATTCGCCTGGGCTTTTTTGACGGCGCTGATGTGCGATTCGCTCTCAAACATCGGCGCACCATCCGGGTGATACCTCAATTCGCCTTGTGCATCGCGCGCCTGGCGAATGGTCGAGCTTTGAATGATCCTTGCTTTCGCCTGCCCGTGTTGGCGGGCGTCGGCGTCCGGTAAATCCTGGTATTTCAGTTTCTGATCGGTATAGTCCCGGCTGGCCTCGACATGATATTGATCGGTCGCCAACTGGCGGTATTGCTGGGCATGCTGGCGGTATTGCAGCTTCAGGGATTCTTCAGGCGTGAGGCGGGTGGTCGCCTTTTCAGGTTTAAACTTGGGGTCGGCCTGAAAGCCGCTTTGCTTGGCAAAGGCTTCATAGTATTTGTCCGCCCATTTTTTTGTGGGCACTTCGCGCCAATGGCCCGGCTCCACTTCCACCAGCACCCGCAAATCGTTATCGGTGTTGACGCTGTTGGGGTTCGCACCAGGCGTCCTGAATTCCTGCACGACCAGGCGCATTTTTTGGTATTCGGGCTGCTGCCAAAGATGCTTCTGCACCTCTTTGTAGGCCGGCTGATACACAGAGTCCCGCAGGGTTTGGGTGAACGCGGCCTGTTTGGCCATCGGCGCGGATTTCAAATCCCGCACCTTGCGTGAGTCGCGCATGATCTCCAGAACTTCCACCACGTCGGAAGACATGGTTTTCTGGGCGTAAGCCAGGCTGCCAACAGGCGAGAGGAGGAGACTCGCGGCCAGTGTGACGGCTAAAAAGGCGCTCTGTTTCAATGTTTTTCTCCTTTTCCCTGGGCAATTTGCATTTCCTGCAACAGGGTGTCCAGCTTGCTCAAAAATGTCTTCACGGTTTGGTTTTTGGGGTTTTCTTTATACAGGGCCGCTACTTCCGTCAACCCCTGGCCCAGGTGTCCCGGCAGAACGTATGCGCTGGCCGTCAGCGTCATCAGGTCGAACGCCATTTCCGAATCGTCCGGCAGTTCAGCCAACAGGGGCAACCAGAGTTCCCGCGCGCTATAGAAACGCCGCTGGACAAAGTAGGCTTTTCCCAGCAGGAAGCGGGCGCGGGCGTCCTGCGGCGATAACTCGTAGGCCCGGTACAAAAATTCCTCGGCCCGCTCGGCGGCATAGCGATTGTCCGGGTATTCCAGATAGAGCGATCCCAGCAGGATATAACCGCGTGGATCATCCGGGAAGGCATCGGTTGTTTCGGCGGCCTTCAGCAAGGCGGCGTTGAGCTTGCTCGCCTCTCGTGTCTGGCGATACTCCTGCGCCAGCGTGACGCTCGCCTTCAACCCGGAGGCACTATCGCCGCCATCCTGGGCCAGGCTGAATGAGGGCTGGAACAAGCCCATCGCCAACAAGCCATACCCGAATACCTTCCACAAACGCTTCATGCTGATTTCCCCTAACGGTTTGGTTGAAAAGACTCCTAACATAATTCCGCAGCTTAGCATAAAGAAGAGGCTACATCCACGTACTGTCCTTGGGTTTGTGGCCCAGAACGTGATCCATGAAGTTCTCCAGGGCATCCTTGAGGCGGCGCTCCTTCTCGTCCGCCATCGCCCTGTCCACGTCGCGGGCCATCTGTTCCACCCAGTAACCCACGGCCATTGCCAGGGCGTCCAGTCGGTCATCCTGGGCCAAGGCTCCCCGGTCGCGGGTGATACGGCTCATCTGGTAGAACAACTGGTACTTGAGGGCCTGCTCGGACGGTAGATGCTGGGTGGACTTGTAGTCCTGTTCGACCAGCCGTCGATCCACCACCAGCCGATGCTGGTTCATCACGGGTTCCAAGGTGTCGATGATCCGCTTTTCCTTCTGGATGCTGTTGCGGACTTCCTCCATCGTGACCGGATAGACCCTGGCCATCACGGGTTTCAGGAGTTGGAGGAACATGCCGTCGCCGAAGTTGGCTTCGACGATAACCCGGTTCACCTTCTGGCGGTGCGCCACTTGAACCAGCTTGTTGAGGACTTCTTCCGTGTAGCCGCCGTGAAACCCTCCTGCCTCCAGTAAGAACAACTGCCCGTTGAGGATTTTGACTACGGCGTAGGCTGTTTCATCCTTACCCCGGCCCGCCGGATCGACGGCCATGACGCTGCCCGTGTACGGTATCCACTGGCCTTGCACGGCCATCGGCTTGTGGAAGTGGTCGTTGCCCAGGCCCACGTTGGGAAGCTCGTGGAGAATCTGCTCCGTGCCTCCCGCCCAGATAACTTTCTCCGGGGCAAGCTCCGGGTTGCAGTCCAGCACGATCAAATCACCCAGCTTGAGGGGATACCGCTCGGCGTCGCTCAAGCGGGTATTGAGCATAAACTGAAGCTGGAAGCCGGAGCGCCCATAAGACGCCTCGCGCTCCATCAAGTCCCAGTCATTGAAACGATTGGGATCAACCGGTTCGTTTTATGGTACTAATCTTTGGAGATTTGGGATTGGTCGGGAAAGTCAAGAATACTTCCAATTCCAAAAAGGAGATTTGAAGTTTAATTTCTACGCAGAACGATGGGACCAAAAGACAAATAAGCCTACCGATGTTTATGTTGTGTTGGTAAGACTAAGCAAAAAAGGCTCACCATTATCGATTGAGGAGACTGCACAAGCCATTATTTCTCATGCAAAAGAGATTGAATCCGGCTTATTGGCGTATCCTCTTCATAGGGATTGGGAAGGTGTACCTGCCAGAGAGGTTTTATTCGATATAAGCCCAATTGGTAGTGGGAGGGAACTGGTTCATGCTGAGGAGGTTACTATTGGAGTATCAAACATTGCTCACTAAGTTTGGACAATGTTTGATGGTCTTTAGTGGATCAATGATGAGAAAATGAAAATTTATGAAAGGTACTAAAGAAAAGGTATTAAAACAGGTGATGGTTGAGCAGTTGAATTCCAATATGACAAAGGATATCTCTATGTGGAAATCTCTTAAATTAAAACAAAAAGTTTATGGATCTCAACAGGTTGTATACGAACGTGAGTGTTTTGCTGTTCGGCGTGAGGATGGATTTACCCTAAGTGACACAGATAGTACAAGAGAGTATGTGCACACTTTTCTCGCTCAAGGCGAGTTTGGAGAATTTCGGTTTTATGCGACAAGGGTTGCTGATGAGGGCGAGACCCTTTTAGATTATTATATCGTCGAAACTACTATGGGTAGAACTATTTGGCCTGGTGGTAAAGAGCATAATCGAAAATTACTACTGAAATATGCTAAGGATGTTGAAGAAGGGTTGCTTAATTTCCCTGTGACTAAGTTTGCCAATTATGAACCAATAAAAAAAGTCTTGTTTAATCTGAATAAGACGATAGAGCCTCGTCAATTAGTTTCCGCAGAGGAGATTTGTAGTGGATATTAATCTAATTAGTTTTTCTGAGGCGAAAGCTATGACCGGCCCCATTTTTTGGTACCACGCAAAAGTAGAGTTTTTGGATCATATCACAGCCCGCAGGGCATCGCTGGGATTCGTAGAATTCCAGCGAGCGGCGAATTCCAGAGGGGTTGCGTAGCCTAGGGAGCGGTGTGGTCGGAAGTTGTTGTACTGCTTTCGCCACATCTCAATCAGCACTTTGGCTTCTCTGAGTGTACGAAACCATTGCGCATTCAAGCACTCATCCCGAAGTTTCCCATTGAAGCTTTCGCACTTCCCATTCTCCCACGGACTGCCTGGACGAATAAAAATGGAATCAATGCCTTTGCCTTTCAACCATTTTTGTAGGCTTTTTTCAATGAATTCTGAACCATTGTCGGATCGTAAATAGCAGGGATGGCCTCTCTCTTTAATGACAGCATCCAGCGTTTCCTGTACGTCTTTTGCTTTTAATGATCGTTCTACACGGATGGTCAAACATTCTCGGGTGAATTCATCCACCACAGTCAGCATTCTGAGCCTTCCTCCATGGCTTAATCGGTCGGCTACAAAATCCAGCGTCCAGATATGATTGGGCGCCACAGCCTGACACGGAGCCAGTTCAACACTTGGGCCTTGCCGTCTCCTTTTTGGCCTTCGTTTGGGCACCTGTAGTTTCTCCACTTTCCACAGTCTCCAGATTCTTTTGACATTCACCATCCAACCTTCTCTACGCAACAAGGCCCAGATACGCCGGTAGCCATAGCGAAAATGCTCGGTGGCCAGTTCCTTCATTCTGGTCACCAAGGGCATATCTTTCTCGCTTGGCTGGTACTTGGCAGCATTTCTGCCAATCCCCGCTAAACCGCAAGAACGGCGGAAGGAAAGCCCTTTGATTTGCAGCATTTCCACCACCGTTCTGCGAAATCTGGGCCTTAGAGCTTTTTTAAAACATCCTTCACAGCCTCATTTTAACCGGCTGTTTTCTGTTTCCAATTCTTTCAAACGCCTGGCTTCATTGACGTTCAAACCACCGTACTTTTGTTTCCACTTGTGAAATGTGGCTTGCGCTATCCCCAGCTCTCGGCTGATTGCCACAATTGTTTTGCCACCAATCTCGTGTTCTTGCAGGGCTTTCACGATTTGCTCTTCGCTAAACCGGCTCTTTTTCATCTTCGAGGTCTCCTCCGATTTTCTAATCTAACAGGAAAAACCTCTACTTTTAACTGGCCCTTTTTATGGGGGGCACGTCAAATTGAACATCCTAAATCCTGGAATGCCCGCAAAACTGCTTTATATACCGACTTTTGATCTGCTTCATATATGCGTCCATCTGCAAAAGCGCTCATAGGCAAAGCCAAAAACGCCGTAGCCAACAGCAAAAATAGATCTTTCTTCATCCCGTACCTTCCTTCCAAAAACGCATCATACACTGAGGTTATGATTAAAAATGATTTTAGTTGGCTGATTTTAGCATTGCAAGAACATAAAGCGCTAACTTTGGAGCTTCTGGACTCGCTTTGTGACTTGTACGAGCTTTTTCTTGAAGGCGGTGCCCTGCAAAGGGTCAATCTGTTGACAGAGAGGGCATGGGAAAGTCTTGTCAGCAAGAGATCTTATGGATGCCAAGAACTCCTGGCAGCAATGGACACAGGAAACATCGATCTCTTTATCCACCGTGCCAAGCAGCCAGGAGCGTTGCTCCTCCATTCTTGACATCAAATCTTCAGGCATCACCCTTCTTCCGCAGCTTACCAGGTCCAAAACGTTTAATAAGAAGCTTTTCCAGTTCGTCATCTGGTAGTGAGTCAAGTATTTTTAGCTTCTCCTCAAGGGGGAGGTCTTGAGCGGCAGCCGATATACTCCTCAAACTTGCTTTTCTTTTTATCTTGTCGGCTTCCTGTTTTTCTTTAAGCTCGTCAATGGTTACTTTGAGGGGGTCTAATAAAGCTAATTTCTCTATGATTCTGTCAGACGGGGGTCTTTCCCCTGTGGCAATCCTATGGATCAAAGGGGCATCCTCATTTAAAGCCCTAGCCAAGCTGTTCGGGTTGTACCCGGCGGCTTTCATTTTATCGTTCAAAAATTGACTAAAAACGCC
>CAZXUP010000093.1:8774-9781 GCA_964643815.1 uncultured Vampirovibrionales bacterium | reverse complement strand
CCTCATTATACCAAGTCCATTAATGCGGTAGGGTCAAAACCGTTACCCCCTGGTCGAAAAGCCAGGGGGCATTATACCAAGTCCATTAATGCGGTAGGGTCAAAACACTTCTGGAGAACTGAACAGAGTTAAATCTATTATACCAAGTCCATTAATGCGGTAGGGTCAAAACCGGATGAATGTGGAAAACAGTACGCTGGCCATTATACCAAGTCCATTAATGCGGTAGGGTCAAAACAGAAACTCACAAACGGAAAAAAAACGCAAAATTATACCAAGTCCATTAATGCGGTAGGGTCAAAACGCGCGGCCACCGCGGCAAAACAACCCGCGCATTATACCAAGTCCATTAATGCGGTAGGGTCAAAACGGGTTTTAAAAGCGTGCGTGTGTGCGGCATATTATACCAAGTCCATTAATGCGGTAGGGTCAAAACAGCTTATCGGGCAGACCAAACTGGCGGCAAATTATACCAAGTCCATTAATGCGGTAGGGTCAAAACAACACCAAGGCGGATGAGCGCCACTGGTGTATTATACCAAGTCCATTAATGCGGTAGGGTCAAAACGGGACGGCGCGCAGTGGCGCAGATTGCGGGATTATACCAAGTCCATTAATGCGGTAGGGTCAAAACATCAAGTGGCCTTGAAAGAAGCTCGTCAGAATTATACCAAGTCCATTAATGCGGTAGGGTCAAAACGGCGGCGAGTGCTTCAATCAGCTTGCCAAAATTATACCAAGTCCATTAATGCGGTAGGGTCAAAACGGTCCGGACATACGAAAACACCGGCTATCGATTATACCAAGTCCATTAATGCGGTAGGGTCAAAACGACCTGGAAGAGGAAGAGGGGAACCTGAAAATTATACCAAGTCCATTAATGCGGTAGGGTCAAAACTCTCGTACCGCGCCCACCAGTGTTCCTCATATTATACCAAGTCCATTAATGCGGTAGGGTCAAAACGCTGAAAGTGCCCTACAAGGGTTATGTCCAATTATACCAAGTC
>CAZXUP010000093.1:0-8764 GCA_964643815.1 uncultured Vampirovibrionales bacterium | reverse complement strand
TGAAGCGGATTGAACGGATTATACCAAGTCCATTAATGCGGTAGGGTCAAAACGGCCGGATTTCCTCCGACTCTTCCACCCGGATTATACCAAGTCCATTAATGCGGTAGGGTCAAAACAAAGCCATGCGGGCGATCAGGTTGTCACGCATTATACCAAGTCCATTAATGCGGTAGGGTCAAAACGCTCAGTCGTGCAACGAGCACCCTTTGGGCATTATACCAAGTCCATTAATGCGGTAGGGTCAAAACCGAGCCGCCTTGCATCAGACGAACCGCGTCATTATACCAAGTCCATTAATGCGGTAGGGTCAAAACAAATTCAAAGAGAGTCAGCAAGGGGGAGAAATTATACCAAGTCCATTAATGCGGTAGGGTCAAAACTTTCCGATGAAGCTTATAGCGTCCGATCTCATTATACCAAGTCCATTAATGCGGTAGGGTCAAAACAGAAAGGATAGATGAGAAAAATGAGCGAAGATTATACCAAGTCCATTAATGCGGTAGGGTCAAAACAAGTCGGCGCTAAATGATAGTAATACCGCTATTATACCAAGTCCATTAATGCGGTAGGGTCAAAACTGAACCAGTGAACGGCTAGATCCAATCCCCATTATACCAAGTCCATTAATGCGGTAGGGTCAAAACCTCCACCCCAAAGATGAACGCCATTGATGAATTATACCAAGTCCATTAATGCGGTAGGGTCAAAACATTTTATCGAGCGTTTCCGCATACACATCAATTATACCAAGTCCATTAATGCGGTAGGGTCAAAACCATCATTCGAGGCGCTGCAACGATGAAGCAATTATACCAAGTCCATTAATGCGGTAGGGTCAAAACTCGGCTTTACAATGATTAAACACATATTATATTATACCAAGTCCATTAATGCGGTAGGGTCAAAACGAGTGATTTTACCTTAATCGCTCTACTGTTGATATGAGTCTATATCCCGGAAACCTTTGGGGCATCGGCGTGAGTTTCAACGGGCGGACAACTTCGGGATCAATGCCTCGCCGAGTGCTGGGGAGTGTTCAGGGAAGCGCAGAATGTCATTGAGATGTAATTAACAGAGACTCATACAATTCTTGCTCTGGAGGAGGGTGCTGTACTAGAATGAACCTTGTTTATCTTAAAGTTCCTTCGGCAGGAGTCAGAAGTTTACACCCCCAACATGGTGCCCCCGCTTGAGCTGGAAGAACAACTTGTTTAAATGTCATAATGGTATCTTTATTGCCTAAATTGCCAAAAACAACGACATTATCATCAGTTGCCCTTGCTGAACTTGAAGCAGAAGCGATTGAAATTCTGCGGGAAGGTTTTGTAGCCGCCCAGAAGCCGGTTCTGCTCTACTCAATTGGCAAGGACTCTTCTGTACTGCTACATTTGGCTCTTAAGGCTTTTTATCCCGCCCCACTCCCTTTTCCGTTGTTGCATGTAGACACCACCTGGAAATTTCGCGCCATGTATCAGCATCGTGATCGCGTGGTTACTGAGCGAGGTGTGCAGCTGATCATCCACAAAAATGAAGAGGCGCTTCAACGTCCTGTTGATCCATTTGCTTACGGCTCCTCTTATTACACGGATGTCTTGAAGACAGAGGGGCTCAAGCAGGCTCTGGATGCGCATGGCTTTGATGTCATCTTTGGAGGCGCGCGCCGTGATGAGGAGAAATCTCGCGCCAAGGAACGTGTGTTTTCGTTTCGAAATGCGGGGCATCGTTGGGATCCCAAGGGACAACGCCCTGAGTTGTGGTCGCTTTACAATACCCGTGTCCGCCCTACAGAAACTTTGCGGGTGTTTCCACTTTCAAACTGGACGGAAACCGATATTTGGCACTACATTCTACAGGAGAATATTTCTATTGTTCCCCTTTATTTTGCCCGGAAGCGACCTGTTGTCAGGCGGGGCAATACCTGGCTTATGGTGGATGATGAACGTTTTCCGCTAGAGCCTGACGAAAAACCGCAGATGAAGATGGTTCGCTTTCGAACCTTGGGGTGTTACCCGTTGACCGGCGCAGTTGAAAGTACGGCCGCCACCCTGGAGGAAATTCTTTCGGAGACGTTGCAATCTCGCCTTTCAGAACGCCAGGGGCGGTTAATTGATCATGATCAGGCTTGCTCTATGGAAAAGAAGAAACAGGAGGGCTATTTTTAGTGGAATCCGCCCTGGCTCCCCAGCATGCCTCCGTATTTTTGCACGCCCAAACTCAGCAGCCCAGCCTGCATTTTATGGTTTGCGGCAGTGTGGATGATGGAAAATCCACCCTGATTGGGCGAATGTTGTTTGATGCGGGAGAGATTCTGGAAGATCAACTGCAAGTGTTGACGACTGACTCCAGGAAATATGGAACGCAAGGCAATCAGGTTGATTTTGCTTTGCTGGTAGATGGCTTGCAGGCGGAGCGGGAACAGGGCATCACTATTGATGTGGCGTATCGATACTTTGCCACACCAAAACGCCGTTTCAGAGTGGCGGATTCGCCGGGCCATGAGCAATATACCCGAAATATGGCAACTGCCGCATCTTCTTCCGACCTGGCTGTTATTTTGGTGGATGCCTCGAAGGGGATTCTGACCCAGACCCGGCGTCATACCCAGATTGTTTCTCTGGTCGGTGTGCGCCATGTTGTTTTAGCGGTCAATAAAATGGACTTGATGAATTATGATAGGGCCGTGTTTGAAGAAATTGTAGGGCAATATCGTGAGTTAATCGACAGTCTGGGCGGTTTTGAAACCTTTCAGGCTATTCCCATATCCGCCTTGGATGGTGCTAATATTGCCGGGCAAAGCGGGAAAACGCCTTGGTATCAAGAACCTGGTCTGCTTTCCTATCTGGAAAGCATATCAGTTATTGCACCGAACCAGGACCAATTTTTCCGAATGCCGGTACAGTGGGTTAATCGTCCAAACCCGGATTTTCGAGGCTTTTGCGGACGTATTGCCGCTGGCAAGTTGAGCGTGGATGATACGGTTCAGGTGCTTCCTTCCGGTCAGATTAGTCGGGTGGAAACTATTTTGCTTGGACATGACAAACGTTCGGAGGTTTATGCGGGCGACTCGGTAACCTTGACGCTGACAGACGATTTGGAGGTGAGCCGGGGAGACATGATTGTTTCCGCCCGACAGCCTGTGCCGGTGTCTGATCAATTTGAGGCCCGTCTGTTGTGGATGTCGGAAACCCCGATGTTTCCCGGTCGCTCCTACCTGTTAAAGCTTCATGGCAAGGAAGTGATCGCCACGGTAACGAAAGTCAAAGCGCGTATTGATGTGAATACGGGCACCCTGATGGCGGCCACCTCAATCAACCTGAATGAAATCGCCATTGTCAATATCAGCTTTAGTCAGCCTGTCGCGTTTGAACCCTATGAGATTAACCGCACGCTGGGCGGGTTTATTCTAATAGACCGAATGAGCTTTGAGACATCGGGTGCGGGTATGATCGTCCACCCATTGCGAAGGGCTTCTAATGTACAGTGGCAGTCACTCGAAATTAATAAACAGGCTCGCGCAGAAATGATGTGCCAAAGACCCCGATGTGTCTGGATTACGGGACTTTCAGGTTCGGGTAAATCGACGATTGCCAACCTGTTGGAGAAAAAATTGTTTGCCGAAGGCAAGCACACCTATATTCTGGATGGTGATAATATCCGGCATGGCCTGAACCGGGATTTGGGTTTTACCCATCCTGAGCGAGTAGAAAACATCCGTCGGGTGGCGGAAGTGGCGAAGCTAATGGTGGATGCCGGACTCATTGTTATTGTTGCATTTATTTCGCCATACCGGGCGGAACGCCATTTTGCGCGAGAGCTTTTCGCGGAAGGAGAATTTATTGAGGTTTTTGTAGACACGCCGCTGGAGGAATGTGAGCGGCGTGACCCAAAAGGCTTGTACGCCAAGGCGCGTCGGGGCGAGTTGAAAAATTTTACCGGCATTGATAACGACTATGAGCCTCCGGAAAATCCGGAAGTTTATTTGCGTAATACTGATAAGGACTTGCTGTCGGACGCTGTTAACCAGTTAATGGCCTGCCTGGTGTGATATGGATATAGCATTGGTTTTTTTTGGGGCCCTGACGGGATTGTTAGTTGGCCTAACCGGCGTGGGCGGCGGCGTGCTGATGACACCGGTGCTTCTGCTGCTATTCGGCGTTGCGCCTGCGTTAGCCATTGGCACTGATCTATGGTTTGTCGCCTTTACCAAGTTAGCTGCTGTCTTGGTATACCATCGGGGTGGTCAGGTTGAGTGGCCGATTGTCCGATATTTATGGCTGGGGAGCATTCCTGCCGTGGTTCTGACCTTGTGCTGGATGCAAGGCCAGGTCATTCAACCGACCTATGCGCAGTTTCTCACTCAAGCGATAGCGGCAACCATTCTTGTGACGACAGTTTTCCTGTTGTTTCAGGAATACTTTCAGAAGCTGGGCGCAGGGTATCAAGTGAACGAGATGCATCCTAATACAATGAAGCTGCAGTCTTATCTCACTGTGGTTACAGGCGCCTTCCAAGGCGTCCTCCTAGCCTTGACATCAGTTGGAACAGGCACGCTGGGTACTGTGATGTTGACATACCTATACCCATTCCGATTGACGCCTCCCAGACTGGTTGCATCCAATGTCGTTCATGCTATACCCCTGACGCTGTTAGCAGCTTTGGGACATCTTTTTTTGGGGAATGTGCGTTTTGATTTGCTTGGTATGATGTTGCTGGGTTCTATTCCTGCAGTTCTGCTAGGCGCCTGCTTGACTTTCAAGGTGCCGATGAGAGTCATTCGTACGCTGTTGGCGCTGATACTGTTTGGCATAGGATTTAAACTGTGGACTCATTAAGCTTGTGGAACTAATATGAACCATTATTCTGAACTGTTAAGCGTGTTGGGCCGGATTTCAAAGGATGCTGGCGCTGCCGTGATGCAGATTTATTCGGGTGACGTTACGGTGTGGGAGAAAAAAGATGCTTCCCCTCTCACCCAGGCCGATCTGTCTTCTGATGAAATTATTTGTCAGGCACTGAATACGCATTTTCCGGAGATTCCCATTCTGTCGGAGGAGTCGACCGCTTTGGCCAATCTGCAACCTGCTGAAACCTTCTTTTTGGTTGATCCGCTGGATGGCACCAAGGAATTTTTGAAACGCAATGGAGAATTTACGATCAACATTGCTTTGATTGAGAAAGGGAGACCTCTGGCAGGGGTTGTCTATGCACCGGCATTTGATTCATTGTATTTTGCAGCGGCAGATTTTGGCTGCTGGAAACAGGAAGCCGATAGGGATGCTGTGCGTTTGGAAATTCTGCCGCCCGAAGAGAATGCTCCTTTGAGAGTGGTTGGCAGCCGCTCACATAGTGGGGATGAATTAAAACGATGGCTGGATCAGCTGCCACCTTATGAATTCATTCCTGCCGGCAGCTCTCTCAAGTTTTGTACCATTGCGGAAGGCAGGGCCGATGTCTACCCACGTCTTGGCCCAACCATGCAGTGGGATACCGCTGCCGGCCAGTGCATTCTAGAGCAGGCAGGCGGCTTGGTCGTGGACAGCCTGGGAGAGCGTATGCTATACGGATTAGAGCGCCCTTTGAAAAATGACAGTTTTTTTGCATTGTCTAACTGCGGTTTGTTACCAATTGCGTATGAAGGTTTAAGGTCTGAAGGACGCCATAAAGAAGAAAGGTAAAGCGATGAGTCGATTATTCATTCATGTTGGCTATCCCAAGGCAGGATCGACTTGGCTGCAAAGATTTCTTTTTGATAATGCGGATGCCGGTTTTGCTCATGTTGCACCTATGCAGGAACATTTACGAAATTTCGCGATTCCTTATGAGATGGACTTTGATGCTGAGGCATGTCGGCAGGCTTATGAGGCTAGAATTACTGAAATAGAGTCTGAAGGGCTCGTTCCTGTAATTTCGTCTGAAGCGTTAGTCGGAGATATTCATGGTGGCGGTTTTGAATCCCTACAGAGATTGTCCCAGCTAAAGAAAACGTTTCCCGAAGCTAAAATACTGATGATTATTCGGGAACAACAGGAAATGGTGTTTTCCGTCTATAAGGAATTTGTTGGACAAGGTGGGGTGACCAGAATCCAGGTTCTCTTTGATCCTCCCTATTTTCCATCTTTTTTACCCCGTTTTAAATTCAGCCATTATCAGTATCACCGTTTGATTGAACGCTACCAGGAAGTTTTTGGGAAAGAAAACGTATTGGTTTTGCCGCTGGAGATGTTGCACGCTTCTCCTACCGAATACATTACCCGGATTAGTTCTTTTGCAGGGATAAAACCTTTTTTCGAGTTACCCTACAGTCATAAGGAAAATAAATCCTGGCGAGCAGCCACCTATGTGGCAAAGCGGTACTTGAACTTGTTTTTGATGAGATCCCCTTTGAGCGGTAATCTCCCAGTGGCTTTGCCATATAAGCATTACAAAAAAATATACCCTCTCTTTAATCAAGTTGATCGGATGATTCCGGCGGCTGTGCATCAGATGGCGGATAAAGACTTCAGGGCCATTATTCAGGAAAAAACGATGGGATATTACGAAGAAAGCAATCTGCGAACTTCCGAGATGATTGGCATCGATCTGGAAAAATATGGTTATAGTTGTGTGACCTGAAACCGCTCTCGCTTCTGCATTTGACAGGCAGCTAATCGCTTTACAGTCGGCAATATTTAGGCGGTTTAAGGTTCGCTGCACCCTTGCTATACTGAAGGATACGTTTTCGAATGGGGGGGTCCAGACTGACGTTGCATAGCTTCTGTCTTCCCAGGAAGCCAATACTCCCTAAGTCTGGCGGTGTTCGGGCCCTTTACGAGCTTGTGGATAGATGCCCCAATTCTTAATGCGGTAGGGTCAAAACGACTAATGCGTAAGAACGTCTGCCATTACGCTTTCTCAACCCAGAACCGAACTTAAAATCCGTTGGTTTTGATTGCCCGATGATAAGTGGCTAATTTTTTTGTTTCCTGGGCTAATTTTTCGATGCGCTCCACGACCTCTGGATTACGAATCGCCTGGCCTGAAAAATCGGCGCCAACCGCATAAATGAAACGAGGGATAATCAAACAGCGAAAATCAAGCATCAAATCATTGGCAAAACCCATCACCGACATATAGCTGGAACGTCCGCCAGCGGCGCATAAAAAACCAACAATCTGGTTTTCCCAGGCCGCACCAGTCAACTCCACCAGATTTTTAACAGCCGCATTCATATCAAAGTTGTAAATGGGGATGCCAATCAACACGGCGTCTGCTTGGCGGATGATATCGGATAACACATCCACTTTCGGATCGTCATAGGCTGTCTCTCCGTCGCACAAAGGCAAGGGATAGTCCCGCAAATCAAGAAACCGTGTCTCAACCTCCAACGCTTGCAAGGCTTTGTCAACCGCATGCACCAATATTCTGGAATTGCTGTCCGGGTTCAAGGAGCCGCTAATCGTCAACACGTTCATATCAACGCTACATCACTTCCAGCGTCAGGCCCGCTTTTTGCACTTCCTGATACGGTAAAAGCCAAACCAGAGATTCATCATGCAAATCGACCACCTGAATCCGATTCCCGAATGGATCATGGAAGTCACAGGCAAAATACGGATTCAGTTTCAAATGGTACTTTTCGGTAATTTTTTTCCGAACTTCGTCCAATTGGGCTCTGTCATGGACAATCAGGCCAAAATGTCGCGTATTGGCTCGCGAAACCTTGTCCACTTCAAACATGGCCAAAAACTGGTGCTCTCCCAATTTGAAAAAGGCATCTCCTTCGCCTCCCCGAAACCGCTCCAGGTTAAAGACATCCTCGTAAAAGGCAACCGCTTTTTCGATATCATCCACTTCAATGGCAAGGTGATTGCATCCATACACTTTAACCGTCATTTCATTAACCTCTGCTTAAACGCGTTCACCGGAAACGCACCATCTAAGCAGGCAGATAAAAACGAATCAATTCGATAGTCGGCTATTCTTGTTTATTCAACCTAACAGGCGCAGCCGCCCTCGACTTTGATGATTGTTTTCTGGTCTTTATAAATCACCATAATAACCGCCCGGCTATACCCCACACCGGCTTCATGCTGCTTCATCGGGCCATACTTCAAGATAATCCGGTACTCCCCCGCCCGGTACTCGGCCTGATCTTCCGAACCCGACTTTTCCACCAGCGTCAGCGCCCGTTCTTTCCCGTCGATATTCATCCAGGTTCCGTCCGGCGTTGAGAGCATCACCGGGTAAGCCTCTAGTGGCGCCGTTCGCACCACATAGGCGCAGCCCACATCATCCAGGTGCCGCCCCAGCGGACGGACAACCGGTGCTTTACCGGTGGTGGCAGGCTTCGCCTGAACCGGAAAGACAACGATAACCAGAGCGCAAATAACGAAAAATAATCTCATACTATTATCATAGCATTGAGAATACCGCTGTTTCCCGTAAAATAACAGAGATATGATTGATTTTGCACGCCCAGCATTTGTTCGACTTCAGGGTGGGTCTCCTGAGTTCGACGCCAACCTCGCGGCGAAACGGGGGGTTACGCCTTTACTTCGCTTTGGCGGAGACACCATAGACATTGCGACCCAGAGCCGCAGCTTCTCCACCCGCGTACAACTGGCCGGGGAAACCGTTTCGGTGGCCTGGCGAGAATACGGCAACCCCGCCTCCAACAACGTGATTGTCTGCGTACATGGCCTCACCCGCAACAGCCGCGACTTTGACCGGCTGGCGCGACATTTGGCTAAAACGCAGGATTGCCGGGCAGATCACCCGGCAA
>CAZXUP010000092.1:0-9897 GCA_964643815.1 uncultured Vampirovibrionales bacterium | reverse complement strand
GGATGAGCCTGGACCTGGGTGCGGGCTCATCCCCGCGCCCGGCTGCAACCAGTTGGCCACACCCAGGCCAATCACCAGCGCCACTGTGGTGGCCACTTCAAAATAAATAATGGTCTTCAGGCCCATCCGGCCCACGCTATGATGCCCACCCGCACCGGCAATACCAATGACCAAGGTTGCAAACAGCAACGGGGCAATCAGCATCTTGATCATCCGAAGGAAAATGGACGCCAGCGGCTGAATGCTCGTCCCGAACTCGGGCGCCAGATGTCCGATCAGAACCCCCAGGACCATCCCGATGACAACCTGAGCCACCAGGCTGGGGCGTTTGAAACCAGATATTATGCTTGCCACTGTGTCATTCCTCTTTTAAACGCTCGGAATCATGTCCCACTTATCAATAAAAACCGGCTCCGGCCAATCTGTGCCTGCCGGGCTTTCTCTTTTTACACATTGTATTTTCACATCGCCATTGTGCCTTTGTATCGCAAGCAAAGCCGGATGTAAACGGACTGGGCGAGTCGCTTCCCCATGATCATTTGTAACCAAAAATTCATAAACGGGACCGACCGGATTGAAGATCTTTTCGGATTTGCCGAAGCATCGGTTAATGCACTGGATAAACAGGGCAGCCCGCTCGGAACCGGGATATCGAAGGAAAGCCTGAGGAGAATCGCGCTCGTGAAACTGTGGCCTTTTTCTAAAAAAGACAATTCAATGGCACTGGATAGCCGCTCAGATCTTCCACCCGGCGTGATGCTTGCCAGCCCGGACGATCCGGATCCGGCTGGCGCGATTCCTGCTGATACCAGCCCTCAGGGCAGCACCGAGCATCCTCCGGCAACACCGACCGAAGAAGCCCCGTTTACACTGAGTGCGGACATGATGGCGCCGCCTCCCCCTCCTGCTGCCAGCGAACTCCCGTCTGAACCCTCCCAGCCTGCCTTCAATGCAGCCCCCGATGATCTTGGCCCGCCGGACATGACGCCGGAAACCCTGCCATCCGCCCCGTCAAAGCCTGATCTCAATGCATTTTTCGAGAACAACAATCTCTCTCTCATTTCACCGTCCGCTCCCGAGACGCCACGCTTTGACACACCGGCTGAATTAAGCGCCATCGACCCCTTGCCGGGCGATCCAATGTCTGCACAACTCCTCACCACATCGGCCCAGCCCGTTGCCAGCGACCCGTTTTCACAAGTTCGCTCGGATTCCATGCCACTTCCCGAAGCATTGCCCGGCCACTCTCCGCAGGCAGCTCCCAGCATCCTAGACAATGTCGAAGTCTTTGAACTGAATCCTCCACCCGCAATGCCCTCGGCTACCACCTCTGACAGCAATATCCTGACTCCTCTTCTGCCACCCGACAGCCTTGGCGCTGAGGCGAGCGTTGATGATTTTCTGTGGACGCCGCCAACATCCGAACCTGCCATGGCAGATGCAGGCACAACCAACGACACCATGCCTGAAGACTCATCGCCCGAAGACTCATCGATGGTTTCCGATCTCTCCCTGGACATGTCGCTCGATGCGACGAACCTGGAGTCCAGCCATCATCCTTCGCTACACTACGGTCCCGCCGACTTGCCGGAGGAAAATACGGAGTTTACAACCGATCCCGTCTACAGTCTGGGCGAATTAAGCGAAACGGCCATGCCCGATCCGCTAACGATGGAGCCACCAGCCCTATCGTTCAATCCCGGCAATCCAAGCAACGAGCCGAGCAACGAAGATTTTTACGACATCAGCGATCTCAGCACACCCGCCCATGCGGATATGGACTGGCCGGATGCAGCCCCACCCATACTGATACCGCCCTCTGCAATTGAACCCTTCCAATTGCAACCGGAATTTCCGGAGTTGGAGATGAGCACACCGCTGGCATCCCAAGGCCTGGAAGAACCCGTTTTGGATCTGGATATTGCGCCGTCCGATTCGGCGTACACCTGGGATACCGGCGACACATCGCTGCTGGAATATGCAGACAACGAGGAAAGCGAAACCGGTTATGACGACATTACGCTTGATCTCGACACCCTGACAAACGGAGAAGGATTATCCGATATCAGCCCTCTTCCTGAAATGGAAGAAGCCCCCATGCTGGGCGACGAAGATGAAATGGATATGGGCGCGATGGATATAGGCACGGATGAAGAGATTAATATTCCCGCCGATTTTGTGTCCTATGATCTCGGTCACTACGCCGACCCGGACGAAGAGCCCAGCTATATCGTCCTGGATGAAGCGCCTGCCGCCGAAATGATGGCATCGGACGCAACAAACAATCTTGTATCTTTCCCAATGCCGGAATCGAACCTGGAATCATCCGCCGATGAGATAGCATTCAATTTCGATCTGCCGGAAACGGGTTGGGAACCAGAACCTGAGCCAGATTTCCCTACCAGCCCGCCCGAAGAAGAACCGCTGGTGGCCTATTACAAGCCGGAGCCCGCAGGCGAGATTGTCATTCCGAAACAATTTGCCCAGCCGCGTCAGTCGGCCAACGTTCCGACGGATCGCCCAAATCAAAAAGAAACAGCCAGCCCAGCCAAAACACCGCCCGATCAGTTCGACTTTCCGCTCTCCAAAGCAGTGCAAAAAATGTCGATGACCGAGGCGATTGACGACTTTGAACAGCGCATCCTGCTGGAAGACAGCCGCTTCATCAAGCGCAGCATTGATGACCTGGTGAACCGTTATTTCTCGCAAAGCGATGAAGAAGACAGCGCCTGGTAGGGCAAGCCAGTAGTTTTTCGGCCTCCCGTTCCGTATAATAGTGCCTGCATTCTGCCGGGCCTGTAGGGCATCCTATCGCCTCAGGTTCGGCCAATTAGACGGAAAGGAAGCCCATGAGCTTAACCAGCAGCTTGGCGGACACGCCTGAAAAAACCTCCGAACTTCCGGTGCTGGAGGTTTTTGACAACCCCAATCCGGCCCGCAATTACATCATTTCCACCTCCGTTCCCGAATTTACGTCGGTGTGCCCCAAAACCGGCCTGCCGGACTTTGGCGCCATCACCATTGATTATGTGCCGGATAAAACCTGCCTGGAGCTGAAAGCCCTGAAATATTATTTCCTGGGCTTCCGCAACAAGGGCATTTTCTATGAAGCCGTCGTCAATCAAATTCTGGATGATCTGGTAGCCGCTTGCCAACCCCGTTTTATGGAAGTAACCGGAGAGTTTACGGCCCGCGGCGGCATTTCAACCACGGTCACCGCAAGCCATCGTCAAGACGGGTTTGAATTTAACCCATGAGCCTCAAGCGGACGTTTGCCATCGGCAGCCTTACCAGTGTTTTCGTTCTGGTGAGTTTGTTCTGGCTTTTCAACCGCCCCAACGCAACAGAAACTGCTGCCCGGCACAAGCTGGACAACCTGCTGAGCCAGTCTAGCGCACCGCCGTCGGTGTTTATCCCCCAACCGCCCGAACCCCGCCGTCTGCCGGATTTCTCCCGGTTGTTTGGTTTGGGCCTGCCGGAAACTGGCGTCAAGGTTGAAGAAACCGCCACCAGCTACGTGCTGCGGGTACCGCTGGCCGATCCAAATGACGCCACTCAGGTGCAGTTGGATGTCACGCCCAATCGCATTGCCATTTCAGGACAAACCGGTCGCCGGGACAACGGCCTCTCCGTCACATCCAGTTTCATGCAATCCTTTGCAACTTCTCAGGAAGTACTGCCGGATCAAATCAGCCGCGCAACGGAAAAAAGCGGCGAGCAGACCGAACTGGTGATTACGATTCCTAAAAAAGCGGACGCGACACCATCCGCCAAAACACCCTCAAAATCTGAGACCGAAACCCCAACACCCTCACCGGAGTTGCCTCCGCAATTACCCAAGGAGCTGTTGGATAACCGTCCACACAGGGTGATTTGAAGTTTTATCCTACGCGACGCGCAGCGTGAGGCATTTGGACGAGCCACCGGATTTCAAAAACTCGCTCAAGGCCACCTGAATCACGTTGAAACCCTTCTCCCGAAGCGCATCCGCCAAGCGGTGCGACCCCTCGTTGAAGATCACCGCATCAAACACGTTGACCGAGTTGCAGGCAAAATTACTGGCCTCTTCCGGCGTAACCGGAATGCGTTTTTCGGGCGGCACATTCGCTTCAATCACCTGATTGCCATACGCGTCAAACGCATCGGGCGAATAGATCAGATGCCCATCGGCCAAGGGGCACATGCAGACATCGATGTGGTAAAAACGCGGATCGATGAGTTCCATCGAAAGCACCGGCAAGCCCGTTGCGGCGGTTAACAGGTTGTGCGAGGCGATATCGGTGCGGGTTTTATAACCGGCAAACACACGATCCTGCCACACCAGCGCATCACCCGCGCCTTCAAAAAACACGTTGTCCGGCATTTCCACCACGTTAAAACCATTTGCATTAAACCATTGCACGCAGTGCGGCTCTTCGCCCCGACGCTCGGGATGTTTATAGTGTGCAATCACCGCCGTATCGTTGTACACAAACGCCGCATTGGCGGTGAATACCAAATCGGGCAGCCCCGGCTCCGGGTTCATCAGCAGGACATCCGCCCCAATCTGTTTTGTGATGGCGTTATACAAATTCTCCCACTGACGCTTGGCCAACGCCACATCGCAGGGCGCGGCGTTTTCCATCCACGGATTGATGGCATATTCCACCGTAAAATAATCCGGCGGGCACATTAAAATGGTCGGCTTGCCGCTTTTAGACAAGGGCGTGACACCCACCGGCGAAAACCATGCACGCGTACCAGAAGGCTTCTGGCTCATCAGGTCCATCACCACGCCACTCCGTGCGTACCGCTGACAACCCGATCCCCTTGGCGCAAATCGGCTGTTTTTTGCAGGCGGGCCTCACCGCGCGCCGCATCAATCACCAACGCCAATGCGTCACCCGCATTGAGATCAAACCACTGGTTGTCATAAAACACGCGTTGAGGCAGCTTCACCGAAAACGCCTCATCCGGCAAACGTCCATCCTGTTGACAGGTCACAACATCCGCATTGGCGCTACCCGAGAGCGACGCCCCATAAGGCGCTAATGCCTGCAACAAGGCATTCAGCTGTTCTTCGTTTTCGGCAAACACCGTCAGGTTGACCGAAGAAATATCCTTTCGGAGCGACCCAATGCGGATATCGTTCAACGCGTACTGGCCACCCGCCGCCTGAATCTGATCGGCAATCTTGGAAAGCGTCAGCGAATCAATTAAATGTCCCTTGAATTCAAGCGTCCGACTGCTTTGAGCCGCGCGCGTGGATACACCTTCCATCCATCATCTCCTTACTTGCCAACAGGAACACCTTCACTATAACGAAGACATTTCCTCTTGACCAGTCCGGGCTTGAGCAATCTGACCCATGTTGTCGTAAATTCGACCTTGACGGCGCAATGGAGTTTGCTGGGCATACAGTTCGGGATGCTTGAGCGGGAACCGCTTTTTCTGCGTGTAATCAACGCCCGCCGTGCCCACCAGATAGCCGGACATCCCGTACAGAATACCAATCACCGATTTGAGCGCATGGGCGCCGGTGAGATACATCGCCCCAATCGGATCGTCCGCATGCAGAACCATGTCGTACCAATGCACGCCGCGTTCGCCCAGCTTACCTTCCAGCAAGCCCGCTGAAGACTGGCCGCTGCTGGAGAAGAATCGGGCAGAGGCCGGGTTGGTTTGCGGCAACTGGAACTTTCGGCTCAGGTAACCATTTGTCTGGTTGGAAAGCCAAGCGCCACCAACAATACCAGCGCCCAGGCCCAGCACCATGCCGGGCAGTTCGCCCCGGTTCTCGGATTGGGCCTGAACCAGATGCGCGAACGTCGCCTTGGCATTGCCCTCATCTGCCTGCAAGCCTTGGTTGAGTTGCTGGATATCCTTCTGGAAGGCTTCTGTCGCCCAATTACGAACGCGCTGCCGCACCGTGTCGTATTCCCGACCCAGCAGAGAACCGTTCAGGCTATCCAGAAAGCCTCGGCGGGCCTCTTCGGACACTTGCGGCAACTCGGCGGACAACAACTTGGAGAGGTTCTCCCGGATTTGCGCCGGAGAGCTGTTTTTCTTCAGCAGAATCGTCTCCAGCTCGGTAGTCAGCGAGGTTGGCATAAGAGACGGATGCCCAGCTTTCATTTTAACCAGATTGGACAGCGCGTCCTTCATCAGGTTTTCCGAATTCACCATCATGGAGGGACGTTTAGCCAACCGCTGGCCAATCTTGTTGCCCAGCTTGGAAAACGCCAGCACCGACAGCGTGCAAACCGTAATATTACCCAGAAACTGAAAAACACCTTCTTTGAGCTTGGCCGTACCAGACGCCTTTAGGTCTTCTCCGTTAATGCGATCCGCCAGCAGACCGGAAAGCCCCCCACCAACAACGGCCCCACCGGCAATCAGTTCCAAATCAATCAGTTCTCGCAAGCCATGGCTATGGGCCTGGGGCTTGAGGAGATTTCCCAAACGTTTTTGCACCGTATCCCGAACCACCTTGGCAGCCTGATGCCCATGGGAGGCCGTAAAGCGCCAACCCGCCAGAATCCCCAAGGTGGTGCCAGCCAGCACCAGAACATCGCGCAGTAAGGCTTTTTTCTTGTTTTCAGGGTCCGAAATCTTGCGTGAATTGGTCCAAAGCAGCGCCCCTGCCAAGCTAACCGCAGCCACCGGGACGAATTTCCGCCTCAACGGCGCCACATGCCGCAGCGAATCGCCTTCCCAAGCATCCCATTGGGCCATTGTGTGCTTGATGTCAGATAACCTAAGCAAGGTTCAGTCCAATCCAGTGGCTCAAGGCAGCCCTATACAAGGTTTTTGGTATCGATCAGCCGTGCCTGAGCCTGAGGTGTAAACAAAGCGTCTTGTTTTTGAGAACTATTCTCAACTATTTATATAAGAATCATTCTCACCTGTAAAGGATCAATAGCACATGGACTTTGCCGGAAAATCGGACAAGAATCGTCCGAGGGATCAGGTTTTGGCAGGATTATTAAGGGGCAATATACGCCACATGCAGGAGTAGACCGCTCAGACTCCACCACTCAGTGGATGAAAAGCCCTCCGCAACCCGATACGCTGAATAAGGATCACGTGCGGCCCAAGGTTTGTACGTCTTCCAGAGGGATCTTCATCAGAGAGGTGTCATGGTGCCACTGTCCATACAGGGCACATGCAGGAAAGCGAGAACCCGTGTCATTTGAGAGTTTACAACTGACGTTGCAGCGTATTGCCGAGATTCGGAACCGTTTTGAGCCGGTCGGTCAGGCTGCAGACTCTCAAGATGCAACCCCCTTTGAAAGCATTCTGGATCAGGCCATCGGCCAAAACGCAACAGCACTGGAACCATTGATTCAAGGCCAGGCCGCCAAGCAGGGACTGGACCCGGATTTGCTGAAAGCCGTGATTAAAACCGAATCCAACTTCAACCCGCAAGCCCGCTCATCCGTAGGAGCGCTGGGGCTGATGCAATTGATGCCGGGTACGGCGCAAGACCTGGGGGTCACCAACAGCCTGGATCCGGCGCAAAACATCGCAGGCGGGGCCAAGTATCTGAAAGGCCTGATGAACAAGTATCAATCGCTGCCACTGGCCTTGGCCGCATACAACGCCGGGCCGGGCGCCGTGGACAAGCATGGCGGCGTTCCGCCTTATGCGGAAACCACCGGCTACGTCAAAAAAGTCATGCAATCGTATCAGGCGTACCAAAACGCCAATGGAGGTTAAGCCATGTTGCGAGGCTTGTATACCGCCGCATCCGGAATGCTCTCCACCACGGTGGCCAACGACACGCTGGCCAACAACCTGGCTAACATCAACACGGTGGGTTTTAAAAACAAGACCACCAACTTCCAAAGCTTCCCGGAAATGCTGCTCAGCCGCATGAGCCGGCAAGGCAGCACACCCATCGGCAGTGTTATGACCGGCAGCCATGTCCATGGCACGGTCACCGACTTTGCACCCGGCCCCCTGATGGAAAGCAGCAACACCTTTGATATGGCGATTGAGGGCAACGCCTTTTTCACCATCAAAAGCCCTACAGGGCACCTCTACTACACGCGCGCCGGAAACTTCACCGTGAACGAAGAAGGCTATCTCACCACGGTCAACGGCGATTATGTCCAGGGACAACTGGGCAATATCATCCTCAGCTTAGATGAAGGCCCTTTCAACATCAGCACCTCCGGGCAGATTAGCGCCAAAGGCCGCGTGATCGACAGCCTGAAAATTACCCGGTTCAACGATGACAACACACTGGAAAATGTTGGCAATAACTATTTCCAAAAATCCAGCGTCACCCAGGAAATGCCACCTCCCGCCAACGGCGTGTCAACCGGTATCAAAATTCACCAGTACACCTTGGAACAATCCAACGTAAACCCCATTCTGGAGCTGGTCAACAGCATCCAGGGCATGCGCCTGTATGAAGCGCTGCAAAAAAATATTCATCTCCACAACGAAACCCTCGGCAAGACTGTCAATGAAGTCGGCCGACACAGATAATCCGCAATAACCGTTGTTTAACCGCCAATCGGAGGCCACCATTCAATGCTACGAGCACTCTTCACCGCCGCCACCGGCTCGCAGACACAACAATTCAATATCGACGTTATCGCCAACAACGTGTCCAACGTCAACACGACGGGGTATAAAAAATCCCGCGCGGAATTTCAGGACTTGCTGAGCCAGACCTACCAGGCCGCCGGGGCCATCGGCGACCAGGGCACCACCGATCCGGTCGGTATTCAGGTTGGCTTGGGCGTTCAGGTATCCGCGACCCAGCGCATCTTTCTGCCAGGCTCGATTATGCAGACCGGCAACCCGCTGGACTTGGCCATTCAGGGCGACGGATTTTACCAGGTATTAACCGACAGCGGACAAGTGGCCTACACACGTGACGGCACCTTTAAACGGGATGCCAACGGCACCATCGTGACATCCGACGGCTATCCGCTGCAACCCAACATCACCATCCCCAACGACGCCACCGAAATCTCCATCGGTTTGAACGGCACGGTGTTCATTCGCCAGGCCGGCTCCACCGACATGACCCAGGTCGGCCAGCTCCAGTTGGCCCGCGTGGCCAACCCCGCCGGTTTGGAAAGCATCGGACGGAACCTGTACCAGGAAACACCGGCATCCGGCACCGCCATCCAAGGCACCGCCGGGCAAGGCGATTTTGCAAAAACCACCATCAGCCAAGGCTTTTTGGAAGGATCGAACGTACAGATTGTGGAAGAACTCATCAACCTGATTACCGCACAACGCGCCTTTGAAGCCAACTCCAAGGTCATCCAGGCTTCCGATGAAATCCTCAAAATGTCCAATAACACCATATAACGCGAGACACCTTCATGACCGTACGCCGTAAAAATTTAAAAATCAGTCTCGGCCTTCTGCTGACAGGCGGCTGCCTGATGGCGCACGGTTTGCTTGCAACAAGCCAGGCGGCCCAGGTCAGTGAAACACGCGTGCGGGAAACGGTGATTGCGCATGTGAAAGAAAAACTGCAAACACTGGTTACCGCCGAAGACAAGGATCGCATTGTCGTCACGGTACTAACCGTACCCAGTGCGCCGCTCAATTTTCCGGAACTGGCCGATGAAAAATCTGTTCATATCACGGCAGATTCATCGCTGGATACCATGTATTCGGAACGAACGGTTGTACGGGTTCACCTGCAAAACGCTTTAGGGCAAGACCGGGAGCTGGGCGTACCGGTGCACATCACCATCAAAAAACCGGTGTGGATTGTCAAAAATGCGATTCGCGCCAACGAGCCGCTCCGACTTTCCGATTTCAAACTGGAAACCCGTGAGGTCAGCCACAACTATGGCTACGTGGTGGGACAAGAACGCACCCTGCAAGAGTACATTGCGCGGGTCAACCTGCGTCCCGGCGAACTGCTGGACAGCCGGAAAATTG
>CAZXUP010000091.1:0-9931 GCA_964643815.1 uncultured Vampirovibrionales bacterium | reverse complement strand
GCGCGCTGCGGGCTAGTATTCGATCACCCAGTGAATCTGACGCTCCACTAACTTCCATACCCTCGCGGATGCTTTGAATGCCAGCCCCACGCCGTGCGGACGATCGACTCGATGTCGTTGTATTGCGGCCGCCAGGAAAGCTCGCTTTGCGCTCGCGTCGAATCCGCGACCAGCTCCGGCGGATCGCCGGGTCGGCGCAGTCCCACTTCAGCCGGAATCGCATGGCCCGTCACGCGCCGGCAGGCCTCGATCACTTCGCGCACGCTCGCTCCGCGCCCCGTGCCCAGGTTGAGCTTGAATGCCACGCCCGGGCCAAGCTGCTCGAGCGCCGCCAGATGCGCGCTTGCCAGATCGTCCACGTGCACGTAGTCGCGAATGCACGTGCCATCGGGCGTGGGATAGTCGTCGCCGAAGATCGTGATGTGCGAACGCTGCCCTAGCGCGACTTGCAGCACCAGCGGAATCAGGTGGGTTTCCGGGTCGTGATGCTCGCCAATCAAACCGCTTTCATCCGCCCCGGAGGCATTGAAGTAACGCAACGCCACATACGACCAGCCTTGGGCAATAGCGTAGGCCCTGAGTGCCTGCTCCGTCATGAGCTTGGTGGAGCCGTACACATTGATGGGCCGCTGCGGGTGATTTTCGTCAATCGGCGTATAGTCGGGATCGCCATAGGTTGCGCAGGTGGAGGAAAACACCATCCGCTTGATGTCGCAGGCTTCCATGGCGTTCAACATATTGAGTGTCTGGATGACGTTATTTTGAAAGTACTTGGCGGGTTTTTCCTGGGATTCTCCCACATAGCAACTGGCCGCAAAGTGAATGACCGTCTTGACGTTAAATTTCTTGAAAATCGCGATCATCGCTTCGGTATCGCCAATATCCTGTTTTACAAAATGAATATTCGGCGAAAAACCGAGCGCCTGCTCATGCCCTTCGGAGAGGTTGTCGACCGCCACGATTTCGGCATCCGGGTAAAGCGTCAGGTATTTTTTAATAAAGTGGCTGCCGATATACCCCGCACCACCAGTCACCAGGTTCATATCAATTCCTCAAACGGACCAGGCACCCGCCCGAGCCTCCATCACCATTGTACCGTGTCCCATTCAAATGACATCGGCCAGACGATGAGTTTATCCAGCACAACCTGGACAGACTTCAGAAACTCTTTAAGCATTTTACCTAAACGTTTTGCTTGGGCCGGTCAATATTGGGGTCATACATGACAAACGCATTACGCTTCTGCTTGGCGCGATACATCGCCATATCCGCCCGCCGGATCAACATTTCATCATCCGAGGCATGCTCGGGAAACAATGCAACGCCCAAGCTAATCCCGATGTTATGAGACTTTCCCTTAATCATAATCGGCTCGCGCATCGCATCAATCATCCGCATACAGATAACGGAAGCCGACGACAGGTTCTGTACACTGGGACAAATCAACGCAAACTCGTCACCACCCAAACGGGCCAATGTATCGGAATCGCGGATTGCCTTGCGCAGCCGGTTGGTTACTTCCACCAGCAGCATGTCGCCCGCATCGTGTCCTAGTGTGTCGTTAATCTCCTTGAAATGATCCAGATCGCTCATCAGCACGCCAAAGCAGGTTTTGCTCCGGCTGTACGCCTTGATGGTCTGCAACAGGCGATCCCGGAATAAACGGCGGTTTGGCAATTGCGTCAGCGAATCGTACAGCGCCTGGTACTCCAATTGCTGATTAAGCATTGCATGCCGCTGCCGTTCGGCTTCCAGGTCTTGTTTCAGCTTTTTTGACTGATAGGCCAAATACCCCATACCACCCAATTGAAGGGCGGATATGATGCCCAGGGGAATGGTCAAATCGAGAGAGGGCGCCTTGGGTGCAATAGGCGTAACCGGAGACGCTTGCACAGGGGCGGCGGCAGACGGATGGTTTGCAGCGGGGGCCTCTGCCGCTGGCTGCGCTGTTGTTTCCGAGACCGGCTGGGCAACGCTAAGCGGCTGCCCAACAATAAACCACACAAGCAGCAAGAAACAGGCTACTAACGAATTTTGGAACACAGTCCACACCCGCATCGCACACGATCCCAGACAACAATCACATTAGTAAAAGAGACTATCTTTTTCCAGCAACAGAGGCTGGGCCGATAGAAGCCTGCCTTCCTAAACAGATTACAAGCCTACCGAACTTCAAGTGTATCAAACTATGCGACGGAGTTCAATTGAAACCCTCCATCCTGCCTAGTTTTGCAGCATATTTCAATAGTTTATATATCAAAATTCAGCGCTGGACACATCCGGATTAAACTTGCAATACGTCATCCACCACAGGCGCGGTCCCTTGTATTTTCATACCGGACAAACCCAGATGCCGCGAGTAGGTTTCAAAACACCGGTTTCCGGCAAACAGCCGTAGCAAAGCGCCTTCTGCAAGCAGACGCATATAGGCTGGCCGTTCCTCGATCAAAGGCCAGACAACATTGTCTTTCCAACCTTCCCAGTGTTTTTTGTCCAGCGACGCATGCAGGGCATAGTAATGGTATTGCGCCCCGGTCATGCCAATGCGTTTCATCCCTTCCACCACTTTGATGCAACGTCCGGGCGAGGTCAGCTCGATCACACCCAACGCGCCGATGGCTTGCGCAAACAGCGTGCGCTTGGTTGCCAGAGCCACCATCAGGTTAGAAAGCGCCAAAGGTGTCCAGTGGATGCTTTGATAGTCTTCTTGCCAGGTTAATTCAAAACTTTTAGCCACATTCATCAACAAGTGAGAATGCATATATTCGGCGCGCCCCGAACCCATCTCGTCCCAGTAATTTCGGGCCAGTTCCGTTCGGATGGGCGGCGCTGTCTTGACCTGGACCAACGCCACCAAATCATCAAATCCGGCCTCCGTTCCCATTTCCTGATGAAAGAAATACCGAAGTTCTTGCAAGTCAGCCCGTTCGGACAGGTATAAGAACAGCGGATGATCCTGTCCGTACCCGGTCTGCTGCAAGGCTTCAAACCAGCCAACAAACGCCTGTGGGTCGGTCGGAACTTCTGCGAATCGCGATTTGATTTGCTCCCGCTCCAAGGCAAGCCATTCGGTTTCAAGAACCGTGCACAAACCGTTATAAAATTGCTCGGCGCAAGGAGACGGCATCATGCCGATAGAAAGACGTTCCCGGTTTAAGATGGCCAGCATCCGATGGAAGGTGTGCAGGCTTTCTTCATCCCCCTGTCTCACACCAACGCACAAGGCGGCAACAGAATCCTGAAGGTCCTGCCCCGCCAGATACCAGCAAGGTTGGCTCTCGGCAGTTTTTCGAACTTCATTCAAGATAAAGTCCAGCACTTCTATTCTCCTTCAGCTCTCATCCTGTAGTAAAAAAACATTTGACATCGCTGTAAGCAAGATATTCGATTTGACCTATAAACACTATTCCCAAGCAGGGCTAATTCGACTCACTAATGGACAAATTTCAACCCGTTTCCTGTTCAGTTTCGTCCCAACTTGTTTACAATCAGTTGGTACTTTCCACTCGGACTCCGTGGAATTTGCGTCAATTCCTTGACTCGAATATTCATATCCGATGAAATATAATTTCTGGCCCGATCCAGCAGCAAATTTCGCTCGGCATCGCCAAAGCCCGGATAGGCAGCCACATTAATCACCAATTCGTCGGGGCCTTCCTGCACCAATTGGGTTTCCCGAAGATGGGGAATATTCAGCAGAAACGCATTCATCGCCGCAATTTTTCGTCCGTCGGGCGTCACGATATATTGATTACCCGCGCGCCCCACAACACCTTTCACGATTCTGAATTGACGTTTGCACGGGCAGGATGCCTGGGTGGATGGAATGGCGTAGTCACCGGTCCGGTAACGCAGCAACGGCATTCGGTAATTCACGAAGTTGGTTCCGACGATTTCCAGCCCATATCCCGATTCAACCAGCTCCGTAATCGAGTAATCCTCCTGGATATGATAGGTATCGTGTTCGCATTGGGAAATCGCGGCCACCCGCTCCTGCTGCCCATACCAATCATGAAGCCGGGTTCCCAGCACCCGCTGTATTTTTTCCCGTTGATAATCGAAGACGGTTTCGGAACTGACAAACACGCTGACGATATCCAGATCGAGTTTTAAGCCCGCCTCCTCCAATAATTCGGCAAACCAGTAGACGTTGGAGGGCCAGCCAAAAATAATTTTCGGCTTAAATTGGCGAAGTGCATTCACATAGTCGGAAATCGTCTTTTTGGATAGATGAAAGGAAGAACAGATCAGCATGCGATCGGGTCGATTATAAAGCCAGAAGGGTGGTTCTTGTCGGACAGAAGGAAACATCAGGCGTCCCGAAAACAACGCTTGCTGGTATCCCGCATGCCCATGCATCCGATACCAGCGCCAACTGGCCGCATATTCAAAATTGATGGAATAAAAATCGCGCAGAAACTTGGCAGGCTGCCCCGTGCTGCCACTGGTATACCCCGGAAAACAATCGAAGAACTGAGGTCCTTTGGTGGAGATAAGCTGATCGAAATTTTCCCGGACTGTCTCTTTATCCATCATCGGCAGCTTTTGCAAATCATCGACGGTCTGGATATCTTCCGGCATTAAGCCCAGGCGTTGAAACAGGTGCCGGTAATACGGCACATGATGATAACAATGCACCACCAGTTTTTGCAGCCTGAGGTTCTGATACGCCTTCAACGCCTCCGGCTCATAATACTGGCTTTTTTCAAGCTGGTTTAAGGCCCTTGAAAAAACAGGCCCCGTGCGAAGCATCCTGACACCGAACGCCCTGATCTGATCCTTCAGGATCATGTGGTCCCCCTATCGGTTCGCACTACCGTTCAAGGTTTTGAAGCAACTCATTCCTTTAAAATATGATTTAACGCCTCGGTAAGAAATAGCCCTGATGTAGAGTTTGAACCTGCCCAAGTGGTCAGGTTCAAACTGCCTAAACGGGTATAAACCTGTTTAAAAATCAGGAGATTTTTGGATTCTCCAGCAAGTGGCGCTCGCTTTCGCGGAACTGCAGCAAATACAACTTGTGGTAAATCCCCTCCAGCGCCAGAAGCTCTTCATGCGTTCCTGTCTCGATAATCCGGCCCTGCTCCATCACCAGAATACGATCGGTATGCCGAATGGTAGAGAGTCGGTGGGCCACCATAATCACCGTGCGTCCCTTCACCAACTCAATCAACGCCTGCTGCACCAACGCTTCACTCTCATTGTCCAACGCGCTGGTGGCTTCATCCAGTACCAAAATCGGCGTATCTTTCAGATAGGCGCGGGCAATGGCAATACGTTGTTTTTGTCCACCGGAGAGAAAGCCCGCACGATCCCCCACCGGTGAATCAATACCGTCCGGCAAGGTGTTAACCCACTCCGTCAGATGCGCAACCCGAAGGGCCTCTTGCAATTGCGCCTCGGTGGCATGCAATCGGCCCGGCAGGATATTGTCCCGGATGCTCCCGCTAAACAGAACCGTTTCCTGCGACACAACACCCACTCGAGCCCGAACATCCAATAAATCCATCCGGCGAAGATCAACGCCGTTCATCACAATCGCACCCGACACCGGATCGATAAACCGGGAAATCATGTCCGCCAACGTGCTTTTTCCGCCACCGCTGGCGCCAACAAGCCCAATCGTTTCGCCCGCCCGAATCGTCAGGTTAATGTTCTGCAGTACTTCTTTTTCGCCGTAAGCAAAAGAAACATCCCGAAACTCCAGAGCTTCAAAAGCCCCAACCGAAACCGGATCAACAGTCGGCATCATCGTGGGTTTCAGGTCCATAATCTGGAAAACCCGCTCGGCCGGAGCCAAAATTACCTGGATTTTACCCAGCGTCGAGCCAATCACCTTTACCGGCTTGTACAGCAGCACCAAGGCAATCAGAAATGAGGTGAGGTCACCAGGCGTCATCTTGCCTTGATGGATGTAAATAGCCCCGATATAGATAATGGCGCTCACCCCAAAAGAGGCAATAACCTGCATGATGGGGTTGAGGATGATATTTTTCTTGGCCGTGCCCAACGAGGTATCGAATACCATGCGCCGTACCTGCGTAAAACGCTGCAACAGGAAATCATAAAGACCAAACGACTTGGTTTCGCGCACCCCATAAATCGTCTCATTAAACAGGTTGCCAACTTTTTCCGACGCTTCCCGGTTCAGGTAATCCAGTTCTCGAATTCGGCGACTGATATAAACAATCGGGATGACAATCAGCGAAATGATGCCGATGGCAATAAACGACAGTTGCCAGTTTCGGTAAAACAGCACCGCCGCCAGAAACAGCATCGTGAAAAACTGGATGAGCAAGCCTTGCAGGTTGGTGACAATCGCCTGTTGCAATTTTTGCGCATCTGAATAGTAGCGCGTCGTGATCTCCCCATAGCTGCTCTGCTTATAGTAGCTCAGATCCATCCGCAGCAGGTGGTTGTACAGATGCGTTTGGATATCCATACTGATGCGGTTGCCGACATAGGTGGCGCAATACTGGCTGATGTATTCGAAGACGCCTTGCAACACACACACCGCCACAATGACTGGCGGCACAACCATCAACACCGTATAATCCTGGGTTTTGACTAGGCGATCCACGAAGGGGCCCGAGAAAAACGCAGCCGCACCCTCCAGTGCCGAAGCTGGAATAGAGGCCAACAAACCAACAAAAAACCGCTGCCGATATGGCTTCAGGTACTGCAACATCCGCGTATAAGTTGCCTTATCACGGTTTAGCTGTAACTTTAATCCGGAGAAAGCCGGTTTCAGCCTATCCAGCAAGTTTGTTTTTTTATGGGGAAGGACATCAGTCGTAGTCATTGCGCCTTATCTTAGCACAAGCCCAGCCCAAAAGCCGCTGGCTCAAGTCCGTCCACTCTCTTCCACAGCCGCAAAACTGCTGACAAAACTACCATTCCTCCCCAAAAAAGCTGACCTTCCCATCCCAACAGTGGAGCTTCGTTGCCCCCTGGCCCATAAACGGGGCGTAATATGCTTTAATAAACTCAGGTGGATTGCCTGAAAGAGGCATAGAACACGGAGAAGCGCGTGGAAAGGACCAATCAAGCCCACCGGGCGCAAACCGAGCTGATGGCGAAAGCAGTTTGCAGCGACAACCTGAAGGGCCGTTCGGCCTCGAATCAGGCATACGGCACCAAGGATTTTCAGGGCTGGAGCCGCGCTATCATTCATTCGCTGGCCTTTCAGTCAGTTTTGGATATTTGCTGCGGCACCGGCAACCAACTGGTGGAATACGCCTCCCGCTCCGATCTCACAAACCTGGTCGGGGTCGATCTCTCCCCAGAATCGCTCCAAAAAGCGCAGGAGCGCATTACCGCCACCCCATTTTCAGGCACCTTGCTGCTGTTGCAGCAATCGATGGAGGGCATGTTTTCCGAAAAAGCCCTGCAATCCGGCAAATTTGACCTTATTTCCTGTTTTTACGGGCTGTATTATTCGCAAGACGTGCAAAAAACGCTCAACGAGATAGTCGATCATCTCAGCGACGAGGGCAGTATTTTAATCGTGGGACCTTACGGTCCCAACAACAAAACCATGTTTGACATCCTGCAAAAGCATTTTGCCTTGCCCGAGCTGGTGGTTCGCAGCGCCACCACGTTTATGGAAGCGGAAGTGTTGCCCGCACTGTCGGATCGATGCGACATCCGCACCGAAACGTTTGTGAACCCGGTGGAATACCCGAACGCAGACGCTGTGATGGCCTACTGGCGGGCCTCCACGTTTTACAAGCCGGAATACGAAGAGAGCATTGAGCAGGACGTGAAAGACGTAATTGCGCGCAACCGGCATTTTACGATTGAAAAACACGTGATGGCCTGCATTGCGCGCAAAAAATAGAGGGCCTTGTCTGTCGTGAAAAAGAGCACGAACAATCAAACCGTTTTGGTGGTGGCCGCGCACCCGGACGATGAAATTTTGGGTTGCGGCGCGACGATGGCCAAACACGTCAAAGCGGGCGACGCCGTGCATGTGCTGATACTGGCGGAAGGCGTCACCAGCCGGGATGACAAGCGCGAAAAAAGCAGCCGCAAGCAGGCGCTTTCTGCGCTGGCCAAAGCAGCGCAAGCGGCCAACAACATCATCGGCGTGACATCACTCACGCTGCTCGATTTCCCGGATAACCGCATGGACAGCGTTGATTTGCTGGACATCATCAAGCCGATTGAAGCGATGATTCAAAAACTAAAACCTGCGATTGTTTACACGCATCACGCGGGCGATGTGAACATTGATCATCAGCGCACGCATGCAGCCGTGGTTACTGCCTGCCGTCCCACACCCAAACACCCGGTGAAGCGCCTGCTGTTTTTTGAGGTCGCCTCCAGCACCGAGTGGCAGCCGCCGGGATCGGCACCACCGTTTGTGCCCAACTGGTTTGTGGATGTCTCCAAAACGCTGCCGCTCAAGCTCAAAGCGCTGGAAGCGTATGAATCGGAGATGCGTCCGTGGCCGCATGCGCGCTCGATTGAGGCGTTGGAACATCTCGCCCGCTGGCGTGGCGCTTCTGTGGGTTGCAACGCCGCCGAGGCGTTTATTGTGGGTCGAAGTGTTGAAGGGTAGCTATCCCCTTACGGCACGTAGCCCTGTCTGTGGAAGCAGTGCTGATTATACCCCCGATGAAGCGCAACCGTTACACGCGGGCGCAGACTATCAGAAGCGCTGTGCGCGGGCAAACCGGCTTAAATCAAAGCGATACTCATCCAGTGCGCCCGAGTGATTGGAGTACTGCTTAGACGGATATACCCTTCCGTCACGGGAAAACAACATCACCGTTTCATCTTGGTAAACAGGCCTCCAGTCAGGCATTTTTGCGCGCATAGCTTGCAGCAGCGCGTCGTCACCCACCGAAATCAAAATATGCGTTGTGCCAAATTTTTCCGCTGCGTGCAAATCGTAAGGCGCAAAATAAAATCGGCGATACGCCTCATACACCGGCTGCGGATAGATCGTCTCATAGCGACCATCAATGGAAATCCGCATGTTGGGGTACAGGCTCCAGTATAAAAACTCTCCCCAGGCAAATGGCGCCCACAAATTGCCTTGAATGTCGTTCTCTCTCAAAAAAGCCACCACACCCATCGGGTAAGCAAAACGGGTCAGCGCCTTGTCTTTGCGAACGGTTTCAACGCCCTGCACTTTCACAACAAACGGCGTTGCCTTGGAGGACAGCCAGATGCCGGACAACGTCAACGCCAAGAACAGCAGTAAGATCGGCAAAACCGTGCGATACAACGGGGCCAGAAATTTCAGAAATCCAACGCGAGCCACCACGCTTTTTAGAGAATCCAGCCTTGGAAACTCCAGACTCGACCCCAGCGATAAAACGCTGATCAGAAACAGCGGCGTCAACTTGTAATGCAGCCAGCCTTGTAGGCCCGTCATCAAAAACAGAATCAGCACCAGCGGAAATTTTTCGCGTGTGTGCCGCCAGTTCCAAAACGCCAGTCCAACCCAGAACACAAACAATGCCGTATACAAAATCCCGTAAAACGGAATATCCAGCGTCAGCACATTCCCCCACTCGCTGATGGAATCGCGTGGCAACGACCAGGCCGATACGATGGTGGTGATAAAACGAATGCCATACGGGTTGATTAAAACCGCCAGGAAACAAAAGGCCGTTGTCAGCAGTAACGGTTTTGCCTGCGAAAACCCTTTTGCAAACAGAGCATGTACGGCAGCCAGCGCCACGACAAACAGCCCGACAATAAACCCGCCGTGCACGTTGACCCAGAAGATCATCAGCAGCGGCAACAGCCAAAGATAATAGCGAGGCATGTGTTGATACCGCACACGTTCTAACAGCCACAAAAACAAGGCGAACAATAAAAATGTAAGCAAATGACACCGGATGGTGGTCGAGCAGATCGGCAACATCAAGTACACCACCAGCAAGACTGTCATATTCAGCACGGCGGTTAAAACGGG
>CAZXUP010000090.1:233-9931 GCA_964643815.1 uncultured Vampirovibrionales bacterium | reverse complement strand
ATTCGAACCTGCAACCAAGGAATTATGGATCCTTTAGCCCAGGCATTATTCTATCAACTGTTGAGTAGTTCCTCAATCTTGAGTTTCTACGGCTCTTCCGCCATTATGATGCAAAAAAGGCTCCCAGTAACGAGAGCCCTTGAAAAAGTGGTCGGGATGACAGGATTCGAACCTGCGACCCCTTCGTCCCGAACGAAGTGCGCTACCAAGCTGCGCTCATTGTGTGGCGTGCGTTTTGCCATTGTTGCTTCCTCTTGACCTTTGCTGAAATGTCCAGGTTTTGTCCAAGTTGACCTTTTCTGATGAGCTTATCCTATGCCATGCCGGTTTCATTTCCAAGAGTTTGGCGACTCTATAAAATGCCCCGCCGTTCCATCTCTTCATCCACAACAGCTAAGAGCCAAGCCCTAAACTCTGGCTCTTCCCTCGCAATATCCAATAGCCACGCCAAGACATCGGCGCGTGTGTCTGCGTCCATGCACTTACGTTCTTCCCTCTTGGACACCAAAGCTAAATTTGGACTATTAACCACTGGTTGAACTGCCATAATGTTGTTTTCCTCTTTTCTATTAACCCCCTGGTTATAATCCGCTTTCCCCTCAGAATGAAGAGGATTTTCACATTCACTCACAGCCCGATCTTTGCCACTATAAAGGGTTTTATCTTGTGTTACCATTGTCTTGTTTCCTTTCAATAATTGACCTTTGCGAAATGGAAATTCGAGCCCCTGAGAGTCCAAATCTCAAGGGCTCTTTTTATGCGGCTAAGGGAAAGAGCGTTTCCTCTTTTGCCCCTACCTGGATATCTTCTTGAGGTGGGACACTCTGGCCGCTCAGAATGCAGTAAAGCATCTCTTCATCTGCCTGCCAGAGTGTCCACTCCTCTTTGCATTCATTGAGATGTTGTTCCATTAGATATTCCATCAGCTCCATTCCTGCTATTTAGATTATGCAATATATTATCAAACATATCTACATATTTTGCAAGACAAAATCAAAAGTGTTATCATAGTGAACAAAGTCAGCAACAAGAGACATTTAAATTCATGCCCCGTGGTGGATCTCGAAAAGGCAGCGGTCGCCCCTTAAAGACAGCCGGTGAAAAACGCGATGTTTTGAACTGCCGAATCAAGGCCAGTAATAAACAATGGCTTGAACAAGAGCGCGAGCGGGTAGACCGTAGCATTGGCGAGCTGGTTGATCTGGCGATTGAAGTCCTCCAGACGCATCCTAAAATGCAATTCCCGGAGGCGGAGGAGTAGCGGACATGGCAAGAGCGGGGAAAGAACAAAAGAGTCAGATCAGCCCAAAAGCAGGCGAAACATTAACACCGAACACACCCAAGCGTTCACCGGCACAAATCAAACGCCTTGAAGCCCTGGGGGAACGGCTGAATCAAAAGAACCGCTGTAAGCTGGCGAAAAATGAAAAGACGGGAAGCTATTATTCTGCCGAACCTGAAACGGGCATGGCGATATTGCAGGCGATGGAAGCTACCGGCACAACGAATCAGGATGCGGCCAACCTGCTGATTGGCCAAGTGGTAAACGCGCAAGCCGGACGCGATCAACTGGATTGCGCCAATGCCGCCGTTGCACTGATGCAGGGCATCGACCCACAAGATGAATTGGAAGGCTTACTCGCGGCTCAAATGGTGGCCACCCACAACCTCAGCATGGAATATGCCCGCCGGGCGATGGGCAAGGATGTGAATCGGGATCAGGCCGATAGTCTCATCAACCGCACAACCAAGCTGATGAACGTTTTCACCCGACAAGTGGAAGCCCTGAACAAATATAGGAATCGAGGCCAGCAGAAAATCACCGTCCAGCATGTCCAAGTGTCTGATGGCGGGCAAGCGATTATTGGCGACGTTCACCAAGGGGAAAAATAGTTATGAATGATGAACCAAAAATGTCATTAGACGGACTGACGAAAGAAAAAATAGCGCAGAGACTTGTGGAACTGAAAGCAGAAAAGAAACAAGGAAAACAAACATCCGGCTGGGTACAAGTTGATAAAGACACTTCTCAGCGTGTCACAATCAGTAATCGCTCTATAAAGATTGAAACCAAACAGCATTTACGCAAAGGGGAGGGGGCCGGAGATGAAATCAAAAACTAACAATCAACCCCTTGTCCCGATCCACACCATCGAGTTTTCCCGATGCGGAGCCCGTTCCAAAAGAACCGGCCTACCTTGCTTACAGCCTGCAATGAATGGAAAACAACGTTGTCGCCTTCATGGCGGAAAGTCTACCGGCCCACGCACATCCGAAGGGCTGGAACGTTCTCGGCGGGCCAACTGGAAGCATGGTGAATATAGCCAGGAATCCAAAGAGGAGATGAAAGCATTCAGGCAAGGGCTGGCGCTCTTTTTGAATCCTGAGAAGGTTTTTAAAATGAGCCCGGCAGAGATGCGCACAAATGAAGCCGCATTGGTTCGCCTGATGGATAAGATAGATCGAGGGCTCTTGACGCCCTATCGGCATGTTGGGAGATAATAGAGGCGCTTCGCAAGGTCACAGACTCAAATAAGCAAAGGTCAGTAAAGCCACAAGGACGGCTGAAATGGAAGAACATTTTATTAATGCTGTGATTCAACACAGTCAGAAGCTAAATGCTGAAAATGAACGCGCAATCAAAACCTTGGAGTTCCTTGCAAACCCTTTAGACGCTCTTTACAATGCAACAGCCACAAGGACGGCTGAAATGGAAACCACACAGACTGATATTCATAACGCAATCAAGGATCACTTGGTTTACTCCTGCCGAAAATCCTTTGTCCCGCTTAATCAATGGAAGCATCGACTTGATGCCCAGCAAGCTTTTCTTGAGTTGTGGTGGCGAGATGAACCCCAAACACAAAAACGCCTTTTCGGTTATTTCGAAACAGTCCAAGAGCAAAATGAGCAGTTCCACAAGGCAGTAAATTCTATTTTCCGTAAGATGAGGCTTGCACAAGAGCGGAGGCTAACTCCAGAGCAGGAAGCACAGCTTGATGATGCAGAGCATTTTATCAAGTTTCAAATCGAGCAAAATCTTACCTCGGACACATTGCGGCTCGATCTCCCTCTAGAGTCCCGCGATATCGAGGAAGCCAAGAACAGGGATTTAAAGGCCATTATTCCAGAACTTCACATGGAAAGGCCTGTTTTAGAACGTCTTGTCGCCGATTTTCTTTTAAAAGATTTTTTCTATTGCGAACTATTAAGCCCCGCGACTTTGGAAGGTGATGACTGGGAAACAATTGCAAAAGAGCGTTTACAAGAAGAGACCGAGAAAAAGAAAGCGATAGAACAGATCAGACAAAAAGAACAGGAGGCAGATGAAGCCTATGAAACGGCTATTGCCATCAATGCCCGGTGCATTTGTGATTTAAGGACACAGAACGAATGGCGATTTGAAGCATGGCGCTTATTCGTGATCAGTTTTTTCATAATAGAAGAAGGATTTGAGGGTTTTCCCGTCCCACTTTTTTACTTTTGCAATCCTGATGACATCATCAAACAGGAGTTTGAAGCCTATTGTAGTAACGACCCACACAAATCCCCAACACTCCGGATGTGGAAATATCACAGTTCCATCGATGCATCTGATTTGAATGCGTGGATAGACGACACTTTAAAACGTCTTCAAAGAGCAGCGAGCATAGATAGCAGCCTTCTTTTTGCGGAAATCGCAAGGCCATCGTTTGACGGCCGGTGGTTACCTGTCTTTGGAAGTCCTCCCCGCGCTTTCCTTTATGCCGCATTGTTTGAACGGCTGTTACTCGATCCGCCGGAGTGGATAAAGGCTCTCCCCGAGCAAGGAGAGCAAATAGTAGCTAGAGAAAATGTGGACAAGATGCCAACCCCACCTAGCCAGAAAAACACCGCTGATTTTCGCTTTTTTGGCATGAGTTCTGTAATGGACGATATCTGTAAGGCAGAGCAGGTTCTGGGCCTTCCCTCTCATGACAAAATCTATATGTCTTCGTTTGAATTGGAAGCCGATATCGAAGTCCGGCTAAACGCGCTCCTTGTTGCTACAAACGCATCTATCGAATTACATATCGGGAGCATTGCCCGCAGATTGGGGTACATTCATGGCCACATCAGCAAGCATAAGAAAGGCGATGGAGGGGGTGAGGCTCTCCAGACACAAGCAGTTACACCCATCCAAACACCAGATAACAGCCAAGCACCAGTAAAAAAAACCATCAATCACGAAAGTACTGAGGCAGTTTTCAAACCGGAACCAGGACATCGACGGACAATGGCAGAATTGAAAAAGAAAGCCCCAGAAGGGCTAATCGTTAGTGAATTACAGAAAGCCACAGTGAAAGATATCTTTGAAGAGCAAACTCCTCGGGGATCTCAAGATAGATGGTGCGCCGATTTAAACCGTGAAGGCTATATTCGTTCGGATGGTTCCAGGCCACAAAAATGGTTTTTTGTTAAAGATTTATGAATCTTAGAATAACTTAGATTATCTTAGATCCCTTATTTTAGTGGGCTTTTTCGGTTTTAGTTTGCTGTTTCTTATATAAGCAAACATAATCCATCAAGCTGTCATATTAAGGTCATAGCGCACTTGGACGCGCAGTGGCCTTTTAACAAAGCCGTCTGACGTTCAATCAGGCGGCTTTGTTCTTTGACATCTACGAATAAGGGGAATCACCATGACTCTAATAGTCAACACGCCCGGCAAGCGTGGCCTGACAGAGGAAGGCTCCAAGGCTTTCCTGACGGCGTACCGTTCAACCAATATCTTTGAAGCCAAACGGCCAACCGTTCGTTTTCCGAGAGAGGCAGCGGATATCATCCGGCAAGTGTCAGACCTCCGCCGCAAAAACTGGCGCTCGACAGACCGCTGGAATGAAACGGCGGATTGCGTCGGGCTTTTGGGAGAATTATCGGTGATGCGTTATCTCGGCATTCCAGCCGGGGAAGCGCTTACCGATTTTACTCATGGACTAGCCGGGGACAAGGGCTATGACTTGCTAGCAGGAGCCGAACGCATAGATGTGAAATCGACTCGCTCGCGGGCCAAAAAGTTCAAGTTCTCAAAACAGAATCCCAACCGGGATAAATCAAGCGCCTACTGCTTTGTCTTCATTGAGGACAGCGGGCTTGAAGTCTGGGCAACGATTCTAGGCTGGTCTTTGCGGCATCAAATCAAGCCGTGGGTTCGGGATGATGGGCGGGCTTTGTTTGTGAGGGCTGAAACCCTTCATAGAGAAGGCTTACTTCATTCCGTTTCCACCCTAAAACAGTCAGTCAACAAGGAGGAATCAACATGCAACACGTCGGCTACATGAATGCCAACGAGCTGAGCGAAGAGAAAAAGGAATTTCTCCGGCTCAAACTCAGAGCTTTCATTAACTCACTACCAGAGATCCAGCGCAGGCTTTGGGAGCGGGGAGAGCTTCCGGCTTTCATTAACCCTGACACTGGGGAAGTTCAAATCTTATGGGTTCAAGACGGTTTTCAGAAAGGAAACAAAAATCATGGCTAACAAACACGATCGAGCTTTTGTAGAAGTCGTCACTCGGCTTTATATCCCGGTGACAGACCTGCCTAACGTCAACATCGATGACTTCTTGAAGCAGGCGGCAAGCAAAATCAAAGTTCACAATTTCGTCAAACAAAGCAAAGAGGACGCAAGCAATGGCAAAAAACAGTAACGACGTGGATGCTCGTAACACCCACGCCGTCGGTCAATTCGTTAGAATCAGCTCCATATTAGCACCGATCCGGGGGGAATTTACACCCCCCGGCCTTCCGGCATCTCTGAAAGGGGGTGTCTGATGGCGCGTGCGCGGAATATCAAACCGGCATTTTTCAAAAACGAGTACTTGGCGAAACTCTCCTTCCCGGCCCGACTCCTGTTTATTGCCCTCTGGACATTGGCAGACTGTCAAGGACGGCTGGAAGATCGCCCGCAACGAATCAAAGCGGAGGCTTTTCCTTATGATGCTGACCTGGATGTGGATCGTTTGCTGGATGAACTGGCAACAAGCCCGGAAAAATTTATTGTGCGCTATGTGGTGGATGCCAAACCTTACATCCAGATTGCCAATTTTCTGAAACATCAAAACCCACACAAGCGGGAAAAAGAGGCAGGAAGCCAGATTTCACCTTGTCCCGTACAAGACCGGGATCAGGCCGGGCCTAAGCCGGGACTTGCACCGGACTGGCATAGTACTTGCCCGGCTGATTCCCTATTACTGAATCCTGAATGTGGAAACCCGAAAACGGAAACCGATGCTTCCGCATCGCGTGTGAGTGATCCCGGTTTAGAGAAAATGGTTTCAGACAATTACAACTATCTGCTTTCAACCGATAACCCAAACCTTTGCTCTTCTCCCGGCTGGACTCTCTCTTATTTAAAGCACATGATCCCAGTTCTCCAGAAGGAACACCCCGGCCTTTCCGATGATGACATCGGCGCTTGCTGGCGGGATGCAATCGATTCGGCAATCCAGAAAAAAATCTGGACGGCTGGATGGATTAAGAAAGCCTTTGAAGGAAAAGTCAGAAGCTTTGTACCTTGTGAGAATAAAACGCTTGCTCATGGGGCAGCAAACACGCAAGCGCGGGATGCTTTGCTGAGTTATCCATTTATTCGACACGCCCTAACAGGAGAATGCATTCCTGCTGAAAAAATGGAAGCCAGACCGGAAGCCCCTGCAACATTGTTCTATCAGGGTTCAAGCTTCCCCATTGCTCACCTGGAAGGCATTCAGGAACCGGAGGAGATGGCATCATGAGCGCCTATTCTTTGCAAGAAATCGCATCCGATCCGGGCTTGTCTTTATTGGAAGCCAAGCTTCCCCCACATTCTGATCAAGCGGAGCAGGCGGTTTTGTGTGCATGTCTCCAGAAGCCTTGGATCATCCACCAGGCGGCAACCTTGCTTAAACCGGAACACTTCTACAGAGGTTGTCATCAGCTTATTTTTGCAGCCATGTCCGAACTTTGCCGGGAAGGACTCGGACAGGAATCCTTTATTGTGGCAGTTCCGGATCTTCTGAAAAATCAAGGCAAGCTGGATGATGCTGGGGGAGTGTCCTACATTTTGGACTTGGCAACCTCATTGCCGGATGGCGTTTGGATCACACCGGAGAGCTTCCGCTATTGGTCAAAAATCTTAACTGATAGCGCACAACGCCGGGGACTGATAAATCTGGGCTATGGCTTGACGGAACTGGCACACGACAAGGAACAGAAAGACTATATCGAGCAGGCACAAACCGAATTGATGGCGCTTCAGGAAGCGTTTTCGCTGGGAGAATCCACAAGCACCGGCTCCATGATGGATCAAGCGCTTGCAAATATCGAAACACAGATGAACACGCCGGAAGGCGTCACGGGCTTGTCTACCGGCTTGCGTTCGCTGGATCGGGTGACGCATGGTTTCCAACCGGGGCAACTCATCAGCCTGGGCGCAAGACCGGGAGGCGGCAAAAGCGCCTTGGGCATGAATATTGCTTGCCATATCGCCACGCAGGAACAAAAACCCATCTTGTACTTTTCTCTTGAAATGTCCGGTGCTGAACTAATGCAACGGAATTTGTACGCATTGGCCGAAAGCAATTCCTCCCTAAGTCTCCTTCGGGATGCCCGTGAAAAAATGAAAGCCTCTGAAAATCTCTTCATCATTGAAGACCGGGCAGATCTGACATTAACCGCTATTCAAAGCCTCATCCAGCGAACCAAAGCAACACGGCCAGAACTTGGTTTGATTGTGATCGATCATCTGGCCTTGATTGCCTCAGAAACCGATAGCCATCGACGCTTTCAAAACCGGGCTTATGAACTGGGCCACATGACCCGCACGTTGAAGATGCTGGCAAAGTCTCTGAAGGTGCCGATCCTACTTTTATGCCAGTTGAACCGGGAGATCGAGAACCGGCAGAACAAAAAGCCGCAACTCTCCGACCTTCGGGACACCGGCAGCATTGAACAGGACAGCGATCTTGTGCTTTTCGCCTATATTGACCGGGATGAAAATCGCCAGCCAACCGGCAAAGCGATCCTAAGTGTCGCAAAGCAGAGAAACGGAGTTTTGGGAGAGCTTCCCTTGATGTTTATTCCGCATCTGACAAGGTTTAAGGAATCATCTAAACCTTTATGGGCTTAATCCATCAATAAGCAATTATTATGCTAGCGGTAAATTATGAGATGGGCTTTGTTTTGCATGCCCATGAAGCCGGAAAATTAAGGACTGGGCATGTTTTCAAACTCTTTTATCTTTAACGTCAGCCGGGAAACCTATGAGACTCATCGGAAATATGGCTTTTGCGCTACTGGAAACTCATCCGAACCAATAGACAGCCTGGAAAGCCTGCTTGATGGAACTATTCCCTACAAGCACTACGGCATTCTTTCCAATATTCTGAATGTCCGGGATGAGGACATCATCTTTTTCTACCTGGAGGGGGAGGGATTCAAGGGAATCTATAGGGCAAAGGAATCCCCTTTCTTTGACGCCACTGCGCTTGAGAGCGTCCCGGCAAGCCGTCCTTTCCGCATCAAGATTGAATGCCTGCATCACTTCGATCAGGCGGTTCCCGAAAATGCCTTGTTTGCCAACCTGGAGCGGCAGGGGATTTTCTGGCTCTGGTACCACAACAAGATCCGCCGGACTGGCCGGGGATGCACCCCGCTTGATCCTGATGCTAGGGACACCCTGATTGAATTGCTGATCCGCTATAACAACGGGAAAGAAGCTGAAAAAGCCTTTCACCCGGCACCGTACCCGAACAGCTATAATATCAGTGAGCTAAGATCCTTCCGGGTACTGCATGACGCTAACAGCGGCTCCATAAATTACGAAGGCGCTCTTGAAGCCATGATGATGAGCGCTTTCAGGGAGAAACGTTCTACTGTGTCTCACATCTTTGGAGACTTTGCCAACCTGGAATGGTTCGCTAATCAAATCCCCTACCATGTCTCCGGCAAAACCATTGATATGATGCTTTATCACCGCTCAAAGGAATTTCTTGGCATTGATTCCCGCTATAAAATCAGCATTCTGGAGCTAAAGAGAGGCGTTGCCTCCATCGACACCATGAAACAACTTTTGACTTACTGTGAGTGGGCAGCAGATCACTTGGCAAAGGGGGACTCTCACCTGATTCAGCCGGTAATTGTCGCTTATGATTTTGATGATTCAGCCTTGTCATTGCTGCATTCAGATTATTTCTCAATCAATCCGACATTCAAGAAACCTCAGATGATTCGCTATCGCTACAACCTAGGCAGCGGTCTGAGACTTGAGAATGTACTTAATCCAGTAAGTTCTGGCGACACGCTGGACGAAGCCCGCTATATAAAAATCAAGACAAAGCTTTTGAAACAGAGAGGGGAACAGAAAGAGCCTTTTACGTCTCCAGCTCAAGGGATAGAAGCATAACTTCAGTCCTTTTTATAAGTTGGGAAAACTCCCGGCCTTTACTGGACGACTTCAAATCCTCAAAATGCCGAAAAGCTGTGTAGCCCAAAGACAGAGGCTTTTTTGTTTTGTAGCGCCTGGGAGGAGACCAGTAACATCCCTACCCACTGCATTAAAAGGGGGGAAATCCCCCCTCCGCTAATTCCATTCCCGCATGGCGGCGATCACCTCCTCCTCTGATGTCATGCAATAGCCCATCGTGGTTTTGATGTCCGAATGCCCGCATGACTTTTGCAGATAGACCAACGGCCTACCTTTG
>CAZXUP010000090.1:0-223 GCA_964643815.1 uncultured Vampirovibrionales bacterium | reverse complement strand
CGGCTCATTGGCTTTCCGTTCCGGTTTACCAACACACGGCACCCGGATGTTCTTCCTTCCGCTTTCAACATCTGGGCTGAAAGAGCTTCTGATAGTTGAGCATTGATGCCGACCGGCCTTCTCTTGCCGCCTTTACCGCATTGTACGATCAAGAATCCCTTCTCAAGGTCAATGTCTCCCCATGTCAGGGCGCATGCTTCCGATGCCCGGAGGCCGGTAGAGG
>CAZXUP010000089.1:5661-9990 GCA_964643815.1 uncultured Vampirovibrionales bacterium | reverse complement strand
CGGGTGATCTGCCCGGATATTGTCGGGCGCGGGCAAAGCGCATGGTTTAAGAACAATCAAAAAACGCTGACCCAACAAAGCCTGGATACTTGGTGGACACACCTGAAATCAGCCCTCAATCATCATCTGATCCGGCTGGGCAACCCGTTAGGCTATGTGCAACGGCTGGATCATCTCGTCAATACGCATCGCTGGGATCTGCTCAACAACCTGAATCCCAGCAAGTATACCTTTGCAACCTATCAGGAGCAGATGGACCAACTCTTCAAGCACCTAAAACTAGACGATAAACAAGTCAGCTGGATTGGCACCTCAATGGGCGGCATCCTCGGGGTTTTAATGGCCTCCCAGCCGAATACGCCCATCAAACGCCTGGTGCTGAATGATATCGGGCCAGAGGTGCCGTTTGAAGGATTATGCACGCTGGCGCAGATGATGCCGTCGGAAAAGCTGCAATCGTTTACCACGCTGGAAGAAGCGACCCACAACCTAAAAACCCGCTATAAAGATTCCGGCCTGCAAAATCAAGAGGACTGGGATGCATTTACAAAAGCCAGCATTCGCCACAACCCCACCGATCAGCGCTATCATCTGGATTTTGATCCGGCCATTGTGGCGTCTTTGCAGCAGTTTAACCAGATGAGGCAAGGGCTTCCCCCGGCCTTGCAAAAATCGCTGATCGCGCCTTCAACCACCATGATGTTCAACTTCTGGCATGTCTGGAAGCAGGCTGGCGGGATACCCACATTGATTTTTCGGGGTGAAACATCAACGATTTTATCCCGCGAGATCCTTTCAAAAATGCTGAACACCAATCCTCAGGCCCACGCCATTGAGATTCCAGCCACCGGCCATGCACCCACGTTGCTGCCTCAAAACCAACTGCAACACATCAGCGATTGGCTTGAAACGAAATCTGGACAACAGCATTCTAAAGAATAACCAACCGAAAACCCCTTGGATTCGTTTATCCACCACCGCAAACCTTACAGGGAATCCCACCTCTTTGAATCGCTTCAGCGCGAGTAATTAGAATACAGTTGCGCGTACAGCGTTGCGCCCAAACACAGTCCTGACTATGATACTTATGCGTATTGGTGTTGAAATACACCATCTCCTGTCTTGCCGAAGCAATCTCAAGTCGTTTTGCATAAGCACATGATTGCTGCTCGCTGACCCCAAAAGCAGGAATCAACACGATGGCTAATGCCAAGACAGCGCTAATCAATTGTTTGCTCATCAATTCAATTATACCCTAGCCGCATACACGCTTGTGCCTTACTATTAAAAAGGAGGCGGAGACGTTTGATGTTGATGTTTTTGGCATACGCATTGTTGGGGCTGGTGGCCGGTGTGTTCAGCGGCCTGGTGGGCGTGGGCGGCGGCATCATTTTGGTGCCCGCGATGGTGTTTTTCTTTGGCCTTAGCCAGCAAAGCGCGCAAGGCACCACCTTGGCCCTGCTGTGCCTGCCCATTGGTCTGCTGGGTGCGCTGCAGTACTACCGCCATGGCCATGTCGAGTTAAAACTGGTGGGCCTGATTGCCCTCGGCTTTCTGCTGGGCAGCTTTTTTGGCGCCAAACTGGCCCTAGCCTTGCCCACCGAAGTGTTGAAAAAAGTCTTTGGCGGCACCATGCTGATTGTCGGCCTGAAGATGCTGCTAGGTTTTTAAGCCCGTTTTCCGGGGATTGTCCGAAAACGCTTGCCTCAAGTTATTACCCCCAAACGGGGAACATTTTTTTTCATGGATACGGCAATTGATCGACTCTGGTTATCCGGTGGCATAAGCCGCGTATTCAACCAAAGTCGAATTCTATTTTCCACAACGCCAGCTATAATAAAGGCCAAACCAATGACTACCAACATGACCAGCACAGACAACGCCCTTTTTCTCTGCGAGAAAGGGTTTTTTTTATCCATAGCCAACAGTACACGCCATCACTTCGGCCATTTCATCCGTCAAAACAGAAAACAGCTTGTGGTTTGCGGCAACCCAGCAAAGTACGAACGGCCTTGATGCCATTATAAAGTCAGTCAGGCGTTGCCTACGGCATTGCACACCGGTTTTACAACTGAAAAACTAGCCGCCTGGCGAATAGCTACGCCATTGACGGATGTGAGACAATCAACCCGGAAACTTAGTGTAGATCGGTAGTCAATCTCTGGGTAGAGAGGGTTCGTTTTGCCGCTGCGGAGTCGAAAATTACCGCAGAACAAACCGCATTCAACACAGAAAATATCAGCACTTGTGAAATCTGAAAGCGTTTAGAGGAGGTGCGCTGGTGAAAAGCTCTGTATTTGCAGGCGGTGTGGAAACCGACCTGAGTCGCCACCCGCAAAGCATGAAAGAAGCATTGAAACTCTACTTCACCATCATGTTTGGCGTCAGCGTCTCCATGTTGGCGTTCTATTTCATGTTTCCACACGCAAATTGATTCCCAAACAAACCGTATGGTAATGACAGGGGGCAAACCCATGCAAAGTACGGATATCAGTCTGCCCAAGGCGCTGCAGCCCATTGCTAAAACGTTTTATCAGGCCTACCGTCTGAGCGGCATCATTAAAATGCGCTTCGGATTACGCAATATTCCGGATAGCGACGGCAGCGACGTGATCGATGTATACATCAGCCCCGGCAATCAAGAGGCGATTTGCACCATGCAGGATGATCCGCATTCGGGGCACTTGCAACTGCTAACGTCCATGGTGCCTGCCAAACTGCTTGGTTACCAGTTTATTCTGCAAATCACGCCCATCGACTCGGAAGACATCCATATCGATGTACTGGAAGTGCTGGAGCCGTCTGAAGCGCTGCCCATTTCGGGCCCGCACTAATAACCGTGCCTACACTTTCATCGTTTTTAATGAGAATATAATCGCCAGCAAACTGACGCCAAGCGGTACCGGTATGGCCATCATTGGCAGCGGCACGGTGCCCAGCAGTTCGTTTAAAATCGGCACGTAAACCGTGACCACTTGCAGCAACAAGGCAATCGCAATCACCACCCAGGTAATCGGTGTGCTGGACAACTCGCCCATAAACGTCTTGCGTTCCTCACCAGCGTTTAACGCCTGTACGTTAAACAGGTTAAACGTCTGCGCCAGCGCCAGCGAGCAAAACGCAGCCGTCGCGGCCACTTCCGTTGGCGTCTTCATCAGCTTGAGACAGACAAAATACGCGCCCAGTCCGGCCAGCATCATCACAAACGCCCAGAAAAACATCAGAAACACATGATTCTGGCTGAACGGATCGGCGCTGAACGAGATCGGACGATGATGTGCCTCTTGCTTGGGCTTGAACTTAAACTTTTTCTCGTCTTCCGGCTCTGGCAGCGGCGGCGGGGTGAGATCGGCTTCGGAAACCGGTTCGATAGCCAACACCAACGACGGAATCGCGACAATCACCAGGTCCAGCCACAGCATCTGGATCACATTCAACGGCAAGCCCTGCCCCGTTAAAACAGACGCCGTCACGAACAGGATCAAACCCAGGTTACAGCTTAACAAATACCGAATGCAAGCCTGAATTTTTCGCCGCAACACCCGGCTTTCCAGAATTGCCTGCATAATGCCTTCCAGACGATCATTCAACAGGATAATATCGGCGCTGTCTTTTGCGGCCTCGGAGCCTTGCAAGCCCATTGCAATCGCCACATCGCTTTTTTGCAGCGCGGGCGAATCATTCACACCATCGCCCACCATCGCCACCACCTGACCGCTGCGTTGCAACGATTCGACAATGGCCAGCTTCTCTTCGGGCTTAGTGCGTGCAAACACTTTCACCGTGTCCGGAATTTTCGGTTCTTCCCACGCTTCCAAATCAGAGCGCAGCCAGACTTCATCGGCATTCCTGCGCATAATGCCCAGCTCACGGGCAGTCATCTCGGCGGTCGCTTTCTGATCGCCCGTAATCATAATCAACTTGGCGTCCGTCTGCTGCAAATGCGCCACGGCCTCAACCACACCCGGCTTGGCCGGATCAAGCAACGCGGCCCAACCGACAAAAATCGCGTCGGAATAAGGCCCCGTCTCATCATTTTGAACCATGGGCTTTTGCGCAAAACCGATGACACGCAAGTTATGCTCGGATGCCAGTTTACGATTGAACAGCAAAAACTCGCTGCGCTGACTGACGTTCATTTCCGCAATGGAGCCATCTGGCTGCATGTAATATCTGCAGACTTCCATCACCGCTTCCGGCGCGCCTTTAATCATCGACACCGTGCTACCGTCCGGCGCTTCGCACAACGTGGCCGAACGGAGTTTAATCGGATCGAACGGAATATTGACGCGAGCGTGATAACCAATTTCCAGTTTTGGCGACGCCGCC
>CAZXUP010000089.1:0-5651 GCA_964643815.1 uncultured Vampirovibrionales bacterium | reverse complement strand
CAGCGGGCTGCGCAAGCCTTCCAAAACAGTTCCGTTGTTCAGGCGGCCAATCCGCAAGAACGTTTCAATCGACTGACATGGAATCGCTTCGCCCTTTTGCCACTGCGGATCGTAGGGAACGGTGCCCAAACCAGGCAAGCAAAGCTGATCGAGCGTCAGATAGTTTTCGGTGAGCGTTCCGGTTTTGTCGGTACAAATGATCGTGACATCACCGATGCTTTCCAGCACATGAAAGCTCTTGATCAGCACTTTCTGTTCATGCAAACGGTTCACACCCATCGACAGAATCAGGCTGGCCAGGCTCGGCATGGTTTCCGGGAAGGCGGCAATCGCCATGATCAAACCAACCTGAATGAGCTGCGGCACCGGCATGCCTTGATAGTAGCCGACGCAAATCACCAGCACCATCAACACGGTGACAAACAAGAAGATGCGGAACGATAGGATGTTCAGTTTTTTCGTAAACGGAGACTCCCGTTTCTCGGTGTTTTGGGCCAGCATCGATACCTTGCCCATCACGGTATCGCTACCCAAGGCCGTCACCACGGCTTCGCCCTTGCCGGTTTTGACCATGGTGCCAGCAAACAGCATGTTGCACTGGGCCGTCACTTCTTCGGCCGGGTGCAACACCACATTGGCATTCTTCGGCACCAGGACGGATTCTCCGGTCAGCATCGCCTCATCGACCTGCAACTGGTAACTGGAGATCAACCTTACATCTGTCGGCATCACCTGCCCGCTTTTGATGATGAGAATATCGCCCAGCACCAATTCGCTGGCATCCAGCCGTTGTTCCTGCCCATCACGTCGCACACTGCAACGCAGATCTTCTTTACTGGTTATGGTTGTGGAGGCTCTCAACGACTTCCATTGGATTAAGCCCTGGATGCCAATGCTCAGCAGCATCGCCACCAGAATCAGAATGCCATCGACGGGTTTGAGCATGTAAAAAGACAAGCCCGCCGCCGCCAAAAACAGCCAGGAGAGGCGGTTTTTAAAGCCATTCAAAAATATTTCGCGCTGATTCGGCTGGCTGGAAACCGTATCGCCCTGGCTGCTTTTTTGCTCTTGTTGGCAGCGCGCTTCGGCCTCCTCGGTGGATAAGCCCTGTAACGTCGTTTCCAGGTTCAGCAGGCAGCCTTCCACCGACTGCGCATGAAACGGAAGGTACTCGGACAGGTTGGCTTGAACGGGATGCAGTTTGGAACCCACCGGGTGAAGCGCCATACAGTTATTCCTCAACAAGAACTTCCATCAACTTAAAGATAGCGCGCGTCAACAAAAAAGTGCTTCTGCTTTAGTACCCCTACCCAACTGTTTTTAAACACCGTTTCGCCCTCTTGGTCTTTCTGCAAAAAGCCGCAGCCAATGCCTGTTTCAAGACCATAAAAGCCCATCAGGACATCACCTCAGGCATACTCCCGGACATGAGTCCGAATCTCAGCAAAAAGCATAGCCTTTTGGCCGCCGCCTATCCTGTCAAAAATAGTCAAACGGGGAATGTCAGCCAAGCGCTACATACGATAGCCTGACAAGCGACAGCGTTATAAGAACGACGTCAGAAGAGACTAACGCAGAGAAAGGATTCGATCATGGCTGAACATCGCTTTTTCAATAAAGAGTCCTACGATCAAGTATCGGGCCTGTTCACTTCCTACACGGATTTCTCGAACCTGATCGAATCGCTGAATACGCGCGGCTACCACGAAGAGGATATCAGCGTGCTGATGTCGGAACAAACCCACCGGCAGTATTTTTCGCCGCAGGAAAACACCAAGGCCCCTGAAGGCGCGAGCATCGGCGGGTTATCAGGCGGCATCATCGGCGCCATCATCGGTGGCCTCACCGTCATTGGCAGCGTCGCCATCCCCGGCGGACTACTGGTAGCCGGGCCTCTTGTCGGGGCACTCACCGCAGGCGCATTGGGCGCCGCAACCGGTGGTTTGATTGGCGGCCTGATTGGCGCGGGCATCCCGGAACACGAAGCCAAATTTTTTGAAGACGCCCTGAAAAACAAGGGACAGATCCTGGTGGTGGCTCATGTGCCCAAAGATGAAACAAAGGAAGCGAAAGCCATTTTCGAGCGCAACAACGCCACCCGTCTGAAAGTCCACTCCGGCGCCCGATAGGCAATCTAACAATCTGCGCCATTCAAAGGATACGGGCCGCAAGATGGCAAGGCTATAATCCAGGTAGCATCGGAGCATCCACATTGAACGCCTGTGTAAATTACTGGAAGCGTTTATCGGGCCTTGTGCTGGTTTGCCTGCTTTCAGGCCTCCATGCATCGGCAGCGCCCTTGCTGCACTTTGCCCAACGGCAACCGGATTTTATTATCGACACCCGGCAGCAAGACAACCTGAGCCTGCTTGTGTTCAATTTGCAAACGCAACTGGAACAGGAAAGCCTTATCCGCTTGCTGCCCGTATCCGAATCATTCTCTCAGCCCAACCCATCCACCGATGAAGCGGATCTTCCCGCGATCATCTGGCCGAATCAAAACGGCGAGTAGCTGTTAGATGCTGGAAAGCACTTTCAGAATTTCGGCATCGGCAATATCGTCGCGCACAATCACACGGCCCGGCACCTGTTCCGGCAGAATCAGCCGAATCGTGCCTTCCAGGTTTTTCTTGTCCTTGCGCATGCGGTTTAACAACGCTTGCGGTGAAAAACACGGCGATTGCTGAATGCTGGCCCACAAATCAAACTGCCGCAACAAGGCCTGAAGCTGCTTGACGGCATCATCCGGGAATAACCCGAGATTGCAAGCCAATCGCGCCGCCTTGTAAAGCCCGATGGCCACGGCCTCGCCGTGCAGCAAACTGTAGTTGCTGAGCGACTCGTAGGCATGCCCGAACGTATGGCCCAGGTTAAGATAATGCCGCAAGCCCAGCGTTTCGGTTTCATCCTGCATCACCACCGCTGCCTTAATGGCGCAGCAACGGCGAATCATCTCGGGGAACACCTGCTTCAATCCACGGCTGTGATCCATCAGCCAGTCAAACAAGCCCGGCTCACCGGTGCAGGAAATTTCAATCAGGCCATACTTCACCACTTCGGCCAGGCCCGCCGCCAGTTCGCGCTCCGGCAAGGTTTCCAATAGCGCTGGGTCGGACAAGACGCCCAGCGGCTGGTAAAACGTCCCCGCCATGTTTTTCACCTGCCCGAAATTCACCGCCGTCTTGCCGCCAATGGCCGAATCGACCTGCGCCACCAACGATGTGGGGACATGCACCAATCGCGTCCCCCGGTGCCAGGTGGAGGCGCAAAAGCCGCTCAAATCACCAACAACACCGCCACCCAAACCGACAATCACATCTTTTCGCGACAGGTTGGCTTCCAGCGCCGTCTGGTACACCGCTTCAAGCTGCGCCATCGATTTGCTCTGCTCGCCCGCCGGAACAATGTGTGTCACTACTTTAAAACCCGCCTTCTCCAAGGTGTCCACCGCCCGCGACTGATACAGCCTCGCCAGATTTTTGTCCGTGACCAACAAAACAGAGGCCGCGTTTTCCACCCAACGGCGGCACTCTTCGCCCAGCCGATCCAGAATGCCCGACTGAATGACGATGTCGTAGTGGCGGTCTCCGCTCAACGTTACCGGAACTGTCTCACGCAGCGTCGACTCAGCCATGGGCTTCTCCAGTCGCATTCAATTTTTCCAGAATCTCGCGCACCACATCATCCGGACGCCGATCAATCGTATCGACGGTAATATCCGAACGCTCGTAGTATTGGCGACGCTCCTCAAAACGCTCCAGAAAAACGGATTCGGTATCCGGCACATCCACAATCGGGCGGTCTTTTGGACTGAAAATCACACGCTCGTACAACGCGGAAACCGGCGCGCGCAAGTAAATCAGCATGCCCGTGCCGCGCGCAATTTCAAACGGCTCATCCCGCACCAGCGTACCACCGCCCGTTGAAATCACTACCCGCTCGCGCCGAGCCAGTTCGTTCAGCACCATCAGTTCGGCCTTGCGGAAGGCCGCTTCGCCGTTTTCCTGAAAGATTTGCGAAACCGGTTTTTTGAACCCCTTCATCACCAGATGATCGGTATCGTAAAAACGATAACCGATACGACTGGCCAATAGCTTGCCAATCGTGGATTTTCCGGCTCCCATGAACCCCGTCAAATACAAGCGGATGTGCAGGTCGGGGTTAGGGTCTGGACTGGACGGATTCACGGCTTTGAATGGTTTCAATGGGATTAATCCTTTCCCGGGGCTGCACCTTCGGTCCATTATCCAACGCTTTACCAGAGTTCCCGCTTTTGCCGGCAGAGCTACCGGACGATGTCTTGCTGGGCGTTGCGCTCTTTGAGGATGTCGATGAAGAAGTCGTCTTGCCAGTGCTGTCGCTGGCGTTGGAAGCCGCCTGCGCAGGTTGCACCTGGGCCGGAGCCACAACAATCAAGACGATCGCCAGCACCAGCAGCGCGATGCCAAACTGTCTGCCAGCCTGACCTAATTCACTTTTGGGGTCGTATTTTGAGCGGTCCATTTTCTCAACTGCTTGATTTTACCTTCCACCTGCAGCCGATCGGTTGCCCCCGGCGACAGTTGAAGGTAGGTTTCGTAAGCCTTCACCGATTTGTCATACGCTTGCACCTTCTCATACGCTTGTCCCAGGTGCAAATAAATCTCTCCGATGGTTGGGTCCAGCTTCAGTGCATCGATATAAACCTGCAAAGCCTCTTCGTAGCGGCCCAGGCCATACAACACAAAGCCCTTGCTATCCAATGCCGCCGCGCTATCCGGCTTCAGCGCCAGCGATTTCTCCACCGCCTTCAGCGCCTCGTCATAGCGTCCTATTTGCGCTAGGGCGTAGCCGTAATTGTTGTAGGCTTCCGCAAATTCCTGGGTGCCTTGCACCGCCTTGCCCGAGTACAGCGCGGATTTTTCGTAGTCGCCTTTTTTGGCGTACAACACGCCTAAATCGTAGTTGATTAAATTATTCTCCGGCGACAACTCAACCGCCTTCTGCAAATGCTTGGCGCCCAGTTCCGTCTTGCCCATTTTGTCGTAGAGCAAACCGACGCTGTAATAGGCTTGCACCAGCTTGGGATCCACTTTCAACGCTTGCTGATACTGAGCCAGCGCTTCGGCATCCTTTTGCAAGGCTTCCAACACAATGCCGTAATTCATGAACGCATACGGATTATTCGGCAACAGTTTGGCCGCTTTCGCCAGCAGGGGCTCGGCGGAAACCACCTGTCCGCGGGCAGCCAACTGCGTGCCCAGCGTGTAATAAAAGTTCCCGAAGAGTGCATCGGGGTTGCGCGAACTGTACACAAACGCGGATTGAACCAGGTAGTTCTCCGGGTTGAATATTTCCGTCAAGCCTTCCTGTTTGGAATGCCCCGTATGTTCAGCCGGAAAAACCGTCATAAAACCCAGGTTAAACAAAACCAGCGCCGGAAAAACCGATGCCAAGGCTATCCACGGTAAACACCGCTTGAAAAACGGGCTGCGGGAAACGTTTGTAAATGGTGCGCGCATCTCTCTGCCTATCCCTAACGTACGGTGTATTGTATCCTAAAAGGCGAGCCGATAATACTACTTTATCTTATAGATGCGTCCGCTTTGCGGATGTAAACTGAGAGATACTGTGAAAGTATGAAAGTTTATTAGATGTGGGGTCCGTTCCCT